>JBCBNX010000018.1:0-11154 GCA_039821555.1 Bacteroidota bacterium | reverse complement strand
GGCTTGCGCTCGACACGGCGGTGCTGCCCGCGGGCGTCTACGTGGTGCGCGCCGAGGCGGGCGACACCGTGCTTACACGTCGCCTCACCGTCGTCCGCTAGACCGCCACTGGGAAGCGGATCGCGGGGTGCGGGTTGTATCCAGAGAGCGTTGCGTCCTCGAACGTCAGGTCGTCCAGCGGCTTCGCGGCGATGGCCAGCGTCGGCAGCGCGCGCGGCGAGCGGGCCAGTTGCTCGTTCAGCCCGTCGAGGTGGTCCACGTAGATGTGCGCGTCGATGAGCGTGTGCGCGAAGCGGCCCGGGGCCATGCCGACCTCCTGCGCGAGCGCCTGCGTGAGGAGCGCGTAGCAGGCGAGGTTGAACGGCACGCCCACCGCGATGTCGGCCGAGCGCTGCGTGAGGTGGCAGTGCAGCAGGTCCGGCCCCTGGCTGCGCGGCTCCACGTTGAAGCAGAACGTGTAGTGGCACGGCGGCAGCTTGCTCACGGCTGCGTTTCCCGGGTGCCACGCGCTCACCACGAGGCGGCGGCTCATCGGGTTGCGGCGCAGCTCGTCGCGCACGTAGCCGATCTGGTCGAACGAGAGCGAGCCGTCGGCCTCCTCCTGGACGTTCGGGTGATCGGGTCCGGCGAAGACCTCGCTGCCGAGCCAGCCGCCCTCGGCGGGGATCGGGAAACGCCGCCAGAAGCGCCCGTAGGCGGTCTCCAGGTTGCCGTCGGCATCGGCCCAGGCGTCCCAGATCTTCGTGTGCTGGCGCAGCTCGCGGATGTGGTCGGCGCCGGAGAGGTACCACAGCACCTCGCGCCACATCGAGTTGAAGTAGACCTTCTTCGTCGTCAGGAGCGGGTAGCCTGCCTGGAGGTCCACGCTGTAGAAGGCCGCGAAGCTGGAGAGCGTGTCCGTGCCGGTGCGGTTGGTCTTGCGCACGCCCGTGGCGAGGACATGCCGGACAAGGTCGAGGTAGGCGTCGTCGGCGTGCTCGTAGATATGGCCGAGACGAGGAGGGGCGGCGAGTTGCATGGCAGTGGGGCAGAGGCGACAGTCTCGAAACTTACACGGAGCCTGGGCCCAACCTGCGCGTAGGTTTTCCACGCCCTATCCACGTCTCCACACCCGCACTTCGATGGACCCCGGCCTTCACGTCAAGCAGGCGATCAACCACCTCACCAAGGTCATCAACTACGCCCCCTACGTCGAGGAGGACGGCGCGGCGCTCGTGGCGCTCACGCCCGAGGACTGGCAGGTCGTCGCCGACGCGATGTTCTACATGGACACGCCCGCCGAGGTCTTCCCCGACGACATCAAGGCGTACCGCCTCTCAGACGATCAGCGGACGATCCTGCTCGACCTCGAAGACGGCACCGCCGTCACGGTCGAGCGCGCATAGCCCTGCTCACGCGTAGTCCTGTTCACTCGGCCGAGGTGGTCTGCGTCGGCGGACCGATCCAGCGGTCGGCGGCGAGCGGCTCTGTGTCCTGCGCTGCGGCCGAGGTGCGCGGTAGGATCCACGCCGCAGGCCCGAGCGTGCGCGGCTCCGCGGCCAGGTTCACGTCCGGGTCGATGAGGCGCGCCTCGGGATGCCCGTTGAGGCTCGCCACGATGTCGGCGTAGACTGCGACATCGTAGCCGTCCAGCGCGGCCTGCTCGGCGAGGTAGTGCGCGAACTCGCGGATCATGTCGGGCCGCTTGATCATCAACGAGGCCTGCCAGTAGGCCAGCACCTCGTCCGGATCGACGACCTCGACCGAGTTCGTAGCGCGGTCCATGACGAAGAAGCGCGCGTCGTCCACGGACTTGCTGCGCAGCTTCATGCGCCAGGCGAAGCGGTGGCCCTCCTCCGTCCACGCCACGTCGCCCGGGACCGCCCAGTGGCGCAGCGGGAGCAGCAGTTGCACGACGAGGAACGCGGCCACGCCCGCGAGCAGCCAACGCGGCGTAGGGCGGGCCGGAGTGAGCAGGGCCGGAGCCTCCACCCGCACTCGGCGCAGTCGCCGGGTCAGGGCGACGGTCCAGTCGGGCGGGAAGAAGATCAGCGTGAGCGCGATCATCGCCCACGGAAAGACGCCAATCGTGAAGATCCAGGCGTTCATCAGGTGGAAGACCACGAGCGCGAGGTAGGCCGCGAGGCGCGTCCGTCGCCACAGCAGGAACGGCACCGCGAAGAGGTCGAGCGCGAGGCCGCCCCATGCAAAGGCGACGCCCGCCCACGGCTCGGCGAAGAGGGGGCCGAGCACTGGGTAGTCGGCGCGCCTAGCCAGCCACGTCCCGATGGGCTCGCCGCGCAGCCAGTCCGGGTTGAGCTTGGCGATGCCCGCGTAGGTGTAGACGATGCCGAGTTGCGCGCGGAAGAGCCACACGGCCCAGACCGCCACCGTGGTCGGCGGCGGGTCCGCGCCGGTGCGCCTCGCCCGCCGACGCCGTGCCCAGGCGTCGACCGAGTAGGCGTGGTGCGCGGGGACGACGGCGAGGAGTCCTGCGAGCAGGACGAGGAGGTAGACGTGGTTGAGGTAGTGCCCCGGCGCGAGGAGGAACACGTAGGCCGTCGTCACGAAGAGCATCGAGGCCGTGATGCGGTACTGCCAGCCCAGCGCGACGCCCACGCCGCCGATCGCGAGCGCTGCGAACACGGCATACATGTCGCCCAGGGGCAACGGCGCGATCCAGTCGAAGCCCGGATACGAGAAGTGAAACACCGGATCGACATAGTAGCGCTCGATCCAGCCTTTCGATGCATAGCGCCACGCCTCCCACACCATCACCGCGCCGAAGGCGACCCGGAAGGCCACGAGCGACGCCGCGTGGACGGGGCGCTGGAGACGGGCTAGACTGGCACGCATGGCGAGGGAGGACAGACCCCTGGAGTATCGCCGCTCAAGCCCTGCATGTTTAGCCTACCCTGCTGTGCGCGTCTGTGGGGGAATCGCTCACAGACGCGCACGGAAGCGACAGCGCAAGGGCAGGGCGTGCCTCCCACTACCATGTTGCGCGTCCCGTCTCGTCTGCCTCTCCCGGCCATGCTGCTCGACCTCGATCCCCCGCGCGTTGCCCCCGTCGACCTCCCGCGCAACGGGGCCGGGCCTGCATCGGGATCGCCCGAGGAGGGCGCTCGTTTCGCGGCGCTCCAGACGGCCTTCCTGGACCAGTTCGAGCACGTCTTTCCTGACTCGAAGGCGCCGCGCACGGTCGTCGTCGTGCCGAGCCTGACGCTGCCGCAGGACGAACTGCGCAAGATCGACGGCGCGACCCACTACGAGGAGCGCATGCTCTTCGCGCTGATGCTGCTGCGCATGCCGCGCACGCGCGTGGTCTACGTGACGAGCCAGCCGCTGCCACCGGGCATCGTGGACTATGTGCTCAATCTGCTCGCGGGCGTCCCGAGCGTGCACGCCCGCGAGCGCCTTATGCTCCTCGCCTGCCACGACCACTCCGACCGGCCACTCACGCAGAAGCTCCTCGACCGCCCGCGCCTCCTTGAGCGCATCCGACGTCAGATCGACGACCCCGCGGCGGCGCACCTCACCGTCTTCAACGCGACCGAGCTAGAGCGGACGCTCGCCGTGCGCCTCGGCATCCCGCTCTACGCCTGCGATCCGGCGCTGCGCCACCTCGGCACGAAGAGCGGCAGCCGCGAAATCTTCCGCGAGGCCGGCGTCCCGCTGCCCGACGGCTTCGAGCACCTGCACACGCCCGCCGAGATCGCCGGGGCGCTCGCCGTGCTGAAGCAGCGCAACCCAGCGCTGCGCAAGGCTGTCGTCAAGCTCGACGAGGGGTTCAGCGGCGAGGGCAACGCCATCTTCTCCTACGCAGGCGCACCCGCCTCGCTTTGTTCAGGCGACACGCTCGAACGCTGGATCGCGGACGTACTGCCCGAGCGCCTCCAGTTCGAGGCGAAGACGGAGACCTGGGACCACTACGCCGCCTCGTTCGCCGCGATGGGCGGCATTGTCGAAGCGTTCGTCGACGGCGCGCGCAAGACCTCGCCCTCAGTGCAGTGCCGCGTCGACCCAACGGGCCGCGCCTCCGTGATCTCGACGCACGAGCAGGTGCTTGGCGGACCGAGCGGCCAGGTCTTCCTCGGCTGCACGTTCCCCGCCGCCGCGCCTTACCGGCTTGCTCTCCAAGACGCGGGCGAGCGCATCGGAGCCGTTCTCGCCGAGCGCGGCGCCCTCGGCCGCTTCGGCGTCGACTTTCTGTGCGTCGAAGACCCCGAAGCCGACGGCGGGTGGCGCTACGTTGCCATCGAGATCAACCTGCGCAAGGGCGGGACGACGCACCCCTACCTGATGCTCGACTTCCTCACGGACGGGGCCTACGACTCAGAGACGGGCCTCTACCGCACGCCGTCAGGCCAGCCGCGCTACTACTACGCCTCGGACAACCTCACGAGCGAGCGCTACCGCGGCCTCACGCCCTACGACCTCGTGGACCTCGCCGTCTACCACGGGCTGCACTTCCACGGGGCCACGCAGGAGGGCGTCGTGTTCCACCTCATCGGCGCGCTCTCCGAGTTCGGCAAGCTCGGCGTCCTCTGCATCGGCGCGACGCCCAAGCGCGCCCAGGCGCTCTACGACGAGACGGTGGCGCTGCTCGACCGGGAGACCGCGTAGGCTACGCCGCTGCTTCCTGCTCGCGCTTGAGCTGCCGGTCGATCACGAATGGGCCGAACGGTACCACGGCCGCGATGAAAATCACGGCGGCCTTCTTCAGCGACCACCCTTCGTCCTGCATGGCGATGAGCAGCGCCACGCCGAAGAGCACAAACAGCGCCCCGTGCACCCATCCGACGACCGAGACCGCCTCGGGCTGATCGGCGAGGTACTTCAGCGGCATTGCAATGAAGAGGAGCACCAGGAACGAGGTGCCTTCGACGAGGCCAGCCAGCCGCAGCCGACCGATAGACGAGGAGAGCATGACGCGTGGGTCAGAATCAGAGAAACAGACGCTGCTGCTACCACGCGTGCGACAGCCGGTTGCCGTGCTCCTCGGCCTCCCCTGAACCTTCGAGGAGACGGTGGGGCACGGCATGCGCTCGTCATTGAACCACCGAAAGGCGACGGGTTGCCGCCGCCTCTCCCTCGATGGTGGCGCGGACGAGGTAGAGGCCGCTCGGGTAGGCGGCCGTGCTTAGGGCGAGCGCCTGCGGCCCGCTGCTGAGCGGACCGTCGTGCAGCGTGGCGACGCGGCGGCCGAGCACGTCGAACACCTCGATGCGCACGTCGGACGCCGTGTCCAGGTCGAGGCGCACGGACGTGGCCTGCCCTGCTCCCACCGGATTGGGGGCGACCCCGAGCCCAAATGTCACAGGCGTCGGGCCTTCTGCTTCAGCGTCGACAGCTAGGTCTTCGAGCACGACGGCGACGCCGAAGAGGCCGCCTGGTACGTCCGGGACGGAACTGCAGCCGAGCAGCGTCGTCGCGCCGTCTGCGCTCAGCCCGACCGAGAGGCACTCCTCCGCCTCGCCAGCGGGGAGTGATATGTTCTCCCGCTCCACCCAGGTCCCGCCGCCGGTGTTCTCGAAGGCGTAGATCCGCCCACGGAAGGTCGTCGGGAAGTCGAAGTTGAACGGAGCCGTGGCCACGAGCGCGCGGCCGTCGGCACGCAGGGCGAGGCCGAGACCGAAGTCTTCCCCTACACCGGCCGCGCTCGCGCCGCCATCACTCGGGACGAGCTCGGCCTGTTGGGTCCAGGCGTTGCCCGAGCGCGTGTAGATCTGGACGCGTCCGTTGAAGCTGCTGAAGCTGCGGTCGGTGACCGCGAGCACGTCGCCGTCGCCGTCGAGTGCCACGTTCGAGGGGCTTCCGAAGGTGGACGCGCCGGGGACACGCACCTCGCCCCGCGGCTGCCACGTTGTCCCGTCGTAGTCGAAGAGGAGGGCGGCCCCCTGTCCGTTGTAGAGCGTCACGTTGCCGATGGCGACGGTCTGCCCGTTGCCGCTGATGGCAATGGCCTGCCCCGCGCTCTCGAAGGCGAACGCGTCGCCCTCGGCAGGCGTGGCGAGGGCGGGGGCGCGCTCGGTCCAAGCGCCGCCCACGCGCTCGAACGTGAGCACGGTCGGGGTCGTGCGCGCGGTGGCCGGGTCGGCCGTCACGGCGGAGAGGACGACCCGGTTGCCGTCGTCGTTCATGGCCACGTCGAAGTAGAAGACGTCGGAGCCGCGCACGTTCGTCGTGATCAGGTCGGCGGTCTTTGTGTAGCGGCCGTCGCCGCCGCGCTCGAACGTGAACGCCCCGCCCGTCATCGTCGGACCGTCTTCGTTGCGGAAGAATGGGGCTGTCGCGACGATGACGGAGCCGTCCGCGCTGACCGCGACCGCGTCGCCGAGCGTGGACCCGAGCGCGCCCTCGCCGGGCGACGTTTCGGTGAGGGAGAGGCGCTGCTGGTGCACCCACGTGCCGCCCTCGTTGCGGAAGACGTGGACGGCCCCCTCAGTCCCGTTCGAGAAGGGCGCACCGACAACGGCCGTACGGCCATCCGCACTCAGCGCCACGGCGTTGCCGTAGCCATCGCCAGGGAAGCCGTCGCCCTGAGGGGCGCGCGTGTCGGTGTCGAGGAACGTGACCTGGGCGACCGCCGAGGTGCTCAGCCCCAGGAGCAGGGGCAGCAAAAGACAGAGGGTGACAAAACGCATGGAGGGAGACGCAGGAAGCGTCAGCTGGTGAGGGGTTGTGCCGGAGATCGGGGCTACATCTCCAAAGGCGGGAGCACGCGCAGGAATGGGCAGTCAGCTAGCGGTTTTTTCCGAAAGCGACGCCGACACCGGGTTGGTCGGGAGCGTGACACGCACGGTCGTGCCGCCCTCGGTGGTCAAGCTGAAGCCTCCGCCCAGCCGCTCCGCGCGGCGGCGCATGCCGTCAAGGCCGTAGCCAGACGGAATCGGTTGCATGGGTGCCTCGGCGGCGAAGCAGCCGTCATCGCGAACGACGAGCTTGAGCGCGTTCGGTGTGACAATGAGGCCCACGTCCAGGCGGGACGCCCCAGCGTGCTTGAGCGCATTGAGGATTGCCTCCTGCGCAATACGGTAGAGGTGCAGCGCCTGCATCGGCGCGAGCACGGGGGGCAGCGCCTTGCCGAGGGCGGTCGTGTCGAGGCGACAGTGCGTGGTGGGGGCGTCGGTGCGGAGCGCGACCTGACCGTGTGCATACCTGCGTAGCCGGTCGCGAAAGGCGGGGAGCGGCACGGTCTTGTGGTGGAGGGCCCACACGGTCTCGCGAAGGTGCGCCATCGCTGCGCGCGCGTGGGCCTCGATCCGGTCGAGCGTGGCGGCGGTGCTATCCGGGAAGACGCTGCCGCACGCCGAGAGCCGGGCCAGATCAATGCCCGAGAGCACCGCAGAGAGTTGAGCTCCGACGTGGTCGTGGAGGTCCTGGCTGATGCGGGTGCGCTCGTCGTGGAGACGACGCTGCACCGCTGCCCGTTGCGTCGTACGTCGATGACGCCTGGAGGTAGGAACGCGCATGGGGAGGGGGAATAACGAAAGAGGATGTTTGCGACATGTGCACATCTTTACCTCATTGGCGAGATCCGGGGGTGGATTGGGAAGCCCCCCCTTCGTTTTCTTTGGGACGCCGCCGCCAACCGCCCCTGACCTGCTCCCCTCTTGGCTCCCAACCTCACCCTGCTGCTCCACGAGGTCGCCGAGGGCGACGCGGCTGCGGGGGACCGGCTCTACCCGCTCGTCTACGACGAACTCCGGGCGCTCGCCCACCGCCACCTGCGCAACGAACGGGCCAACCACACCCTCGCTACGACCGCCCTGGTCCACGAAGCCTACCTCCGCTTGGTCGATGTCGAGGCGACGACCTGGCAGGACCGGGCGCACTTCTTCGCGTTCGCCTCCCGCGTCATGCGTCGCGTGCTGATCGACTGGGCACGAGCACGGGTCGCCGCCAAGCGCGGCAGCGGAGCCGTCCACGCCGGACTAGACAGCCTCGCAAACGGGCTCCCCGACCCTAGTCGCCCCGAGACGCTCCTGGCGCTCGACGAAGCACTCGACCGCCTCGCGGAGCGCGCGGAGCGCGCCGCTCGCGTCGTAGAGTGCCGCTACTTCGCCGGGCTGACCATCGACGAGACCGCCGCAGCGCTCGGCGTCTCGGACGGGACGGTCAAGGCCGACTGGCGCGCCGCGCGGGCGTGGCTTCTGCGGCAACTTGCAGCGCCTGAGGCCTGAGCCTGGCAGCGCCCCCGGCGACGGCGCGCTGCTGTTTGGACAGGCCGCCTCCCACCTGTGCGGTACTTCGCGCCTCTTGTTGTAGTCCAACCTCCTTATTGCTGTGCCTCCTTCGCTTCCCGACTGGGACCATGTCGCCCGCGTACTCGCGGCGGTCGCTGACCTCGCACCTACCGAGCGTGACGCGCGCCTCGCCGAGGAGCCCCCCGAGGTACGTACAGAGGTAGCGTCGCTCCTGTGCCTGGATGCGTTGGCTACGGAGTTCTTCGAGGCGGGCCCTCGCGATGCACTGGACGGCGCCGTTCGAGCCGACGCCGACCTGCATCCGGGCGACCGTGTCGGTCCGTGGTCCGTTGAGGCGGAGGTGGGACGCGGCGGCATGGGCACCGTCTACCGCGCGCGCCGCGTGGATGGGCGTGCCGAGCAAACGGTCGCGCTCAAAGTAATCCGTCGCGGCATGGACACCGCCGACGTGCTGGCCCGCTTCCGCCGCGAACGTGCCGTCCTGGCTGGCCTGGATGCCCCGTTCGTCGCGCGTTTCCTCGACGCGGGGGAGACGGACGATGGGCGACCGTTTCTCGCGCTGGAGTATGTAGAGGGCGAACCGCTTACCGACTACGCCTCAGCTCACCAGCTAGGCGTGGATGACCGGCTCCGGCTCTTCGTGCAAGTCTGCGAGGCCGTCGCCTACGCGCACCGACGGCTCGTCGTCCACCGTGACCTCAAGCCGTCGAACGTGCTGGTGACCGAGGACGACCAGGGTCGTCCGCGCGTCAAGCTCCTCGACTTCGGCGTGGCGCGACTGCTCGACGACACCGCGCCGGACCTCACGCAGGGGCCACGCGCGCCTCTCACCCCGGCCTATGCCGCCCCGGAGCAGAAAGCCGGCGCGGTCGTGACGACGGCCGCCGACGTCTACGCGCTGGGGGTGCTGCTCTTCGAACTGCTCACCGGCGCGCGCCCCGACGGTCCAGAATCGCAGCCGAGCCGCGCGGTCACGGCGGAGGCAGCCACAGCAATTGGCACGACCCCGACAGCGCTCACAGCCCGTTTGCGCGGCGACCTTGACGCCGTGTGTGCGAAGGCGTTCCGCGCGGCCCCCGACGATCGCTATGCCTCCGCCGACGCTATCGCCAGGGACCTCCAGCGCTACCTCGACGGCTTTCCGGTGCACGCGCGCAAGGGCACCCGCCGTTACCGCGCCCGCGCGTTCGTGCGCCGCCATCGTCTGGGCGTGACGCTCGCGGCGGGGGCGCTCGTGCTGCTGCTGGCCTTTGTGGGGGCCCTCGCCGTCGCGCTCGACCGCGCCTCTGCCGAGCGCGACCGGGCCGAAGCCGAAGCGCTGCGCGCCGCTCGCGTGACCGACTTCCTGCGGGGCGTTGTGGCCGAGGCCAACCCACGCAGCACGACGGGCAGCGGCTCGGTGCAGGCCGCCCTCGACGCGGCCTCGCGGCGAGCGCTCGCGGGCCTGGGCGACGACCCCGCCGCAGAGGCCGCCGTCCTCGACGCCGCCGGACAGGCGTACGTGGAGCTGGGAGCCTACGACGAAGCGGAGCCGCTCCTCAGCCGCGCCCTTGCGCTGCGCGCGGAGCAGGCCGAGACCGATGGGCAAGCCGACGCCCTCTCGGACAGCTACCGCGCCCTCGGCCGCTGGGCCGTCGCCTCCGGGCGCTACGCCGCAGCGGACTCGCTCGCGCAGGTGGCCCTCGCCCGCGCTCGCAGCGCCGCACCTCGAGCCTCGGCGCTGGGCATGCTCGGTGCTCTCCGGTCCATCGAAGGCGACAACGAAGAGGCCGTCCGCCTGCTACGTGAGAGCGCCGACCTCTACGCCAGCGTCGGGCGCGACGGCGAACTCCCGCGCGCGCATGTCATCTCTCGCCTTGGCTTCACGCTCGCGCAGCGCGGCGACACCGAGGCCGCCGAGGCGCTGCTCCAGGAGGCGCTCACCGTTCAACGCCGCCGGCTGCCCGAGGCCCATCCCGAGATTGCGTCGACGCTCACGTCGCTCGGCGCGTTCTACTTCCGCCTCGACAGCCTCGACGCGGCTGCACGTGTGACTCGCGAGGCGGCGGACGTGGCGGCGCGGGCGCTGGGCCCCGGCCACCCGTCGGTGGCGCGCGCCGTCTCGAACCTCGCGATCTATGCAGCCATGCAGGGCGATCTTGCAGCGGCGGAGACGCGCGCCCGCGAGGCGCTATCACTACGCCAGGCTGCCCTCGGCCCCGACCACCCCGGCGTGGCACGCACCCTCTCGACCCTCGGACAGATCCTCACCGACCAGGGCCGCCCCGCTGACGCCATCGCGCCGATCCGCGACGCCGAGCGCATCACGCGGGCCACCTACGGCGACGATAGTCCCGAGACGGCCCGCCTCGAAGCTACCCTTGCCCAGGCTCTGCTCGACGGGGGCGACGCCGCTGCGGCCGTGCGCCTCTTGGAGTCGGCCCTGCGCGTCAAGCAGGCCCTGCCCGACCAGCCCGAGGTCCCCGCGACGCGCCTCCTCCTCGGCGACGCGCTCGTGGAGGTCGGCGACTGCGACCAGGCGCGCCCGCACCTCCAGGCAGGCCTAGCGGAGGCCGATGAAAGCCTGGAGGCCACGTTGCGCCTCCACAGCGCCCTCGCCGCCTGCGACGGCAGCGAAGCGTCCCGGCAGGCCGCGCAGGCCGTGCTCGCCGAGGCTCCGGCGGTGCTCGCCGCCCGCCTCGCGCCTCGACTGCAGACGCCTTAGCTCAACGCTCGGATTTGAGACTCGTATCTGGAAGGGGTCGTCAGATCGGCAATCTCCGTACACGAACGCGTCGTTCGTCCAGCACCACAACACAGCCCGCTTCCAACTCGTCCCGGAGGGGTGGCAGGTTGGCGGCTAGGATGCGCACCTGCTCGGCAGGTCGCCGTGCTTGCAGGCGGCGCATTAGGCACTGTCTGGATATTCGCGCAGGTAGCGCTCCATGATCGCCAACTGCACCATCGCTCGATAGCTCCCCGCCAA
>JBCBNX010000017.1 GCA_039821555.1 Bacteroidota bacterium | reverse complement strand
GACGGGCCGCAACTACCTCGCGTTTGTGCACGTGGTATCGACGCTACTCCTGCTCGCCTAATGTCAACGCGGCCTAGCCGCCCCTCTCGCCCATTTGCCACGATAACCTGTCTACCCCCATGACCGAACCGCGCGCGCCCTTCGATCTATTCGAACGCGAGTTGGGCACCTCCGAACCGGAGGAGATCGTCGAGTTGGTCCGCTCCATGGAGCTCCAACTAAGCGACCTCTACCGCGAGAAGGAGTACTCCAGCGACGGCGACACCCCGAGCCAATACGAGCGGGTCGCCAGCGAACTCTACGCTTTCTACCTTGACCGTGACCGCCTCCGCGAGCGCTACGGCGTCGACACGAGCGACGACCTGATGGCGCTCATCGACAGCATGGAAGAGCAGCTCACGGACCTCTACACCTCCGAGGACGGAGCCGAAGGCGGCGCCCCGGCCGAGCCGGAAGAGGCCTCCAAGCTGCGACGTGCCGTCGAGATGATCCAGCGCGAGCTGAAGGTGTCGTCCGCCTACGACGTGGTAGACCTCGTCCGCTCCATGGAAGAGCAGCTCATCGAGCTCTACCGTGACCGCGAGGCCACCGAGGCGGCGATGGCGGCGATCGAGGAGGGCGACCCGGTGCAGCAGCTCCAGGGTCTCTACGCCAAGCTAGAAGTCTTCCAGCGGGAACTCGGCGTCGAGGAACCCGACGATGTCGTCGAGCTCGTCCGCTCCATGGAAGACCAGCTCACCGAACTCTACCGCGACCGCGAGGAAGTGGAGGCCCGACTAGCACAGCGGGCCGACGGCGACGCCGCCGAGCAGGCCGAGGCCATTCGCGCGCAGCTGGAGGTGCTCCAGCGCGAACTCGGCGTGGGCGAGGCCAGCGAAGCCATCCTCCTCGTGCAGAGCATGCAGGAGCAGCTCAGCCAGCTCTATGCTGACCAGGAGCGGCTGACGAGCCAGAACATCGCCGATATCGACACGGCGCTCGACATGATCGCCAACATGCAGGAGCAGCTCACCGAGCTGTACCGCGACAAGGAGGTGACCGAGGCGGCGATGGCCGCGATCGAGGAAGGCGACCCGGTGCAGCAGCTCCAGGGCCTCTACGCCAAGCTCGAAGTCCTCCAGCGCGAACTCGGCGTCGAGGAACCCGACGACGTCGTCGAGCTCGTCCGCTCCATGGAAGACCAGCTCGTCTCGCTCTACGAGGCGCAGGCGAAACTCGCCGAAGACGGGCTCCCGACCAGCCTTGAGATCACCGACCTGATCGACAACCTCGAGAGCCAGCTTGCCGAGTTCTACGAGGAGCGCGAGCAGCTCGCCCGCGCCGGCATCGCCGATGTCCCGACGGCGCTCGAGATGATCAGCTCGATGGAGGAGCAGCTCACGTACCTCTACCGCGATCAGGAGATTCGCGAAGCCGCCGACGTAGGCGACCTCTTCGAAGCCGAAGACCTTCCCGAGACGGCCCAGAGCGGTTTCCGCATGCTCGACGCCGAGATCGAGCGCTCGAAGCGCTACGCCTCGCAGCTGTCCCACATGCGCGCCGAGGTGCAGAATCTTCGCCACGAGCTCGAACTGGCCGGTGGCATGCGCGACCAGCTCGAAGCCTTCGAGGAGCGCCTCGAACAGCTCCAGCGCACGAGCATGAAGACCACCGGCGAGAAGCTGCTTGCTGGCCAGCGCCTCGTGGACCTCACCCGCAACCTGGAACACCAGCTGCGCGCCCTACAGACCGAGAAGGGCAAGATGACCGACTCGGGCCTGGCCGACATCGACGAGGCCCTCGCCCTCATCGCCAGCCTCCAAGCCCAGCTCCGCACGCTCTACGCCGAGAAGCAGCAGCTCCTCTCCGTCGGCTCCAACGACCCCGACGAGTTGATCGCGATGATCGACACGATGGAGGACCGCATTGCGCGCCTCAGCTCCGACAAGGAGCAGGCCCAGCACCGCGACGCGCTGTTCCTCGAGAAACTCGGCATGACGGACCCCCACGCGATCATCAAGCGGGTGCGCAAGCTCGAAAACCAACTCGAAGCCGCCGTGGCCCAGAGCACCTTTGAGACCACGCTCGGGCCGACGCTCACCGACGACGCCCCGAGCGTCCCGGTGCCGACCGGGCCGTCTGCAGAGCCCTTCGTCGGCGCCGACCTCATCGGCCAGCTCGACGTGCTGAGCAACCAGCAGCTCGGCTCGCTGCGCTACGGCGTCGTCCGCCTCGACAACCAGGGGCGCGTCCGATTCCTGCACGAGTACGACGGCGAGCTCGGTGCCATCGACCCGATCGCAGCCGAAGGCCAGGCCTTCTTCCGCGAGATGGTCCCCAGCGCCAACAGCCGCATTTTCTACGGCCGCTTCAAGGAGGGGCAGCGCGAAGGCCGCGTCAACGCCGCCTTCCCCTACACCATCACCGACACGCCGCAGCCGACCAACCTGGTCGTCCAGGTTTGCCGACCGAGCGACGCCTCCGACACCTGGATTTTCCTCAAGCGGTCCTAAGACGCCGCTCCATCTTCACCCAACGCCCAGCCTCAACCACGCTAAGGACCCATGACTACCCTCGTTTCCAACGGCACTGCCCCTGCGTCCATCCAGACCTCGAAGCTCTCGTTCACCGGCGACCTCGAACAGCTCAAAGACATGAGCGAGGCCGCCCTGGACGTCGCTGACTTCGGCATCGTGAAAGTCGACGACGAAGGCGTGATCGCCTTCTACAACACCTACGAGTCGCAGCTCGCTGGCGTCGCCCCGGAGCAAGCGGTCGGCCGCAACTTCTTCACGCAGGTGGCTCCGTGCTCCAACAGCCGCCTCTTCCACGGGCGCTTCAAGCAGGGCATCGCCCGCGGGGAGCTGGACGTGCAGTTCATCTACACGTTCACCTACAAGATGCGCCCGACGCTCGTGCGCGCCCGCATGTACCGCGACAGCGCGGGCCACAACTGGCTGCTGATCAAGAAGCGCTAGCCCAGGGTCTCTCGCCCCTGACTGGCCTTCGTGCCCTCGCCGGCCAAGGCGTCTCGCTCTGCCGAGCGCCTGCCCGCGTAGGCGGTGCCCACGGTTCCATCCTTCCCTCAATGACGTCTGCTTCTACCGTGCCTCCCCTCAGCGACCCGGCCCTCTGCAGCGCCGGTCCTGCTCTGGTCGAGGCGGGACACGCTCCAACATCCGAACGGGTGCGGTGGCAGCAGCTGCTGCGGCAGCGACTCCGAGGGCGTCCCCAGCCGATGCTCGTCTCCGGCGAGGCTGCGCCCCTGCAGCCTCGCTCTGGACCGGCGCTCGGCGCTGGATCGAGGCGTTCCGTGCTGCCGGGTTGACCGCAGGCGACCGCTTGGTCGTGGCGCTGCCCTCGGGTACGCCGTTTGTCCAGGTGCTCGTCGCAGCCCTCTGGGAGGGGGTGACCCTCGCACCGGCCGCCCCCGGCACGGACGTAGCCTCGCTGCTTTGGACCCTCGATGCGCGCGCTGCGGTGGCCGACACCGGAGGCCGCCACATCTGGACCCCCGACGGCGTAGCGGGGCCGCAAGGCCCCCTCCCGTCAGCCCGGAGGGCCGCAGAATCGCCCACCGAAGGCATCTGCTTGCTTCTGCGTACGTCGGGCACGGCCGGCCCTGGCCGGTGGATTGCGCTGAGCGACGCCAACGTTTTTGCGGTGCTAGACAGCCACATCCCGCACCTGGGGCTCTCCGAGCAAGCCTGCGTGCTTGCCGGGCTACCCTGGCACCATGCGTTCGGCCTCGTGCTGGAGCTGCTACCCGCGCTCCTGGCCGGGGCTGAGATTGTGCGCGTCCAGGACCCACGGGACCCGGAGGCGCTGCTTGCCGCCTTCGACGCGTGGGCGCCTACGCACTTCTCGGCGGTGCCGCTCACCATACGCCGCCTGCTCCAGGCGAGCGGACGGGCCCGTCTCCACCGTCTGTCAGGAGGCGTGGTAGGCGGCGCTCCCATCCCGGCAGACGTTGCTCAGGGGCTCAGCGGATCGCTGCTGCGTGTCGGATATGGCCAAACCGAGGCCAGTCCGGGCATCATGCTCGGGGAGCCGGGGCATTTCGTTCCGGGATACCTCGGGCGCCCGGTAGGCTGCGCGGTACGGACCGACGCGGATGACCAGCTCCACTTTTCAGGCCCCAACGCACATGCCGGAGTCTGGACCCAGAGACACTACCGCCCCACCGAGGCAGGCCGCTGGGTTGCCACCGGCGACCGCGTCCGCCCAGCCTCGTCCACGCAGGCGCATGGGCACCTACCGAAGGCGATACTGTCTCCCGAGGAGACGCATCCCCCTGGTGGCAGTGGCGCTCCGGCCTATGTCTTCGACGGCCGCGTGTCGGACTCGTTCAAGCTGTCGAATGGCCGCTTTGTCCACGCCGGCCGCACCGAGTCGGCGCTGCGGGACCTCGTCCCCGGCCTTCTCGACGCCTTGCTCTGCTCCTTGGACGGGGAGTCGCTCACGTTGGCCCTCTTGATGAAGTCCGGGACAGCCCCACCGCCGCTCTCAGCGCTGCGAACGGCACTGGGACCGCTCGCCGACCGCCTCGGCAGCGTCCGGGTTCTCACACCGGCCACGTGGGTGCGGCACAGCAAAGGCACCCCTGACCGCGCCGCCATTGCCCGTGCCCTCGCTGCACAGGAATAGCCGCCCCGGAATAGCCATCCAGGACTAGCCACGACCCGCTTCCCCGCACGTGGTGGCGTGCTCCTCGCTCACCCGTTTCTAAGCCACGGCGGCCTCGTCTGGCTTCTCGCCCAGCCCTCCTCATGACCTCCATTCTGCTCCACCTCGGCCCTGACCATCAACTGACGCCCGACAAGCTTGAGGCCGCGGCTCTCGCAGGGCAACTCTCGGTCCGCCTCTCCGATGCTGCGCGGATAGCTATGGAGAGCTCGCGCGATGCGCTCGAGGCTGCCCGGGCTGCTGGGCAGCCTATCTACGGACTCACGACCGGATTCGGGCCGCACGTGTGCTACCCGGCGGCCAGCGACGCGCTCCAGGGAGCCGGACTGATTGCGCACCTCGCTGCCGGCGCAGGTGCCTTCGCCCCCGCCCCTGTTGTGCGCGCCACCGTCATCGCACGCACCCAAGCGTTGGCGCAGGGCTACTCTGGCGTGGACGCGTCCCTAGCCGAGTCCCTGCTCGGGCTCGTCAAGCACGGGATCGCGCCGGCCGTCCCAGAGATCGGTTCTGTGGGCGCGTCGGGCGATCTCACGCCGCTGGCTCACATCGTCCGCGTGCTCACAGGCGAGGGAACCACGATCCATCGCGGGCGGCGCGAGCCTGCCATCCGGGCACTCCTCCGAGCTGGACTGCGTCCCCTCAGCCTTTCCAGCCGGGAGGCGCTGGGGCTGGTCAACGGGACTGCCTTCATGACCGCCTACCTCTCGCTCGCTGTTGCCCGCGCCGAGCGCTTGGTCGAGACGGCCGAGCGGCTCACGGGCTGGCTCTACCGCTCCTTGGGCGCGCGACGGGCTGCGCTGGACGCCCGGCTGCACCATGCCCGCGGCCATGCCGGACAGCGCCGCAGCGCCGAGGTCATCCGCACCGAAATCGCCTGGGGCGACCCCGCCGAGTCGGAGGACGACACGCGGACGCTGCAGGAGGTCTACGCGCTCCGCTGCGCCCCGCAGATCCTGGGCGCTTGCCGCGACAACATCGCCTATGCGCGCCGGCTCACCGAGGCCGAGCTAAACGGTGTTTCGGACAACCCGCTCGTGTTCTCGGATGGCCCGGCCGTGCTGCACGGCGGCAACTTCCAGGGCCAGCAGATCGCCTTTGCGGCGGACGCGCTCAATGCGGCGATCACGCAGGTGGGCGTCCTGGCCGAGCGGCAACTCGACCTCCTGCTGGACCCGAAGCGCGGGGTCGTCGGCGAGGCACCACTCCTGCTGGCCTGGGAGCCCGGCGAGACGAGCGGGCTGGCGGGGGCTCAGCTCACCGCCACCGCGCTCGTCGCAGAGCTGCGCCACCACGCCCAGATGAGCGCTGTCGCGTCGATTCCTACGAACGGCGGCAACCAGGACGTTGTCTCGATGGGCACGATGGCTGCGCGGACGGCCTATGGCCAGACGGAGCGGCTCGCGCCCATCCTGGCGGCTGTGGGCATGGCCTTGGCTCAGCTCGGCCACCTGCGTCGCCACGAGCGCGCTGGGGGGACGCCCGTCACCGCACCGCCGTGGATGCCGCGCTTTGCCCCGCTGAAGCAGGACCGCGCCTTGCACGAAGACCTTCACCGGATCGCCGCGCGCTGGCTCCAACCGACGGACGCGCTTGCCATGATGCCGGTGCTGGTCGACAGCGACAGCCACGAGGCCGCCATGGCCGAGGAGGGCGCGCTCGACGCCGATGCATCAGACATGGGTACGCCAGATATGAACGCTCCAGGCATGGACGTACCGGAGTCCCACGGCCCAGACCTGCCGCACCAAGGCGATGGAGCCCCGTCGCCTGACTCGGAGCTACCATCCTGGGAGTAGGCAACGCCAGCACGCGCCCTCTCCTGTTGCGCCCCGTGTGGCCCTGATAGCCATGCGGGGCGCACGCATGTTGGGGGCGGCCCTTGGCACTCGAACTCGATTAGAACTCGAACTCGATGCCGACCACCGGGAGCAGCGAGAACTGCTCGGCCTCGTCCACGCGCTGCTCGGTGAAGTTCCAGAACGTGTCCTCGATGTTGGTGCGGCTGTAGGCGTTCCACAGGCTCACGAACGTCGTGAGGTTGGTCGCGCGGAAGTTGAAGCGGCGGTCGACGCGCAGGTAGAGGCTATGGTAGGCCGGAAGGCGCTCCTCGTTGGTGCGCGCCACGTCGCGGACCTCAGCGTCGAGGGCGATAGACTGGCCGACGTCGATGGGCGTGGTGGGCCGCCCGCCGAGGTAGCTCCAGCGCGCGCTCAGTTCCCACTTGGCGTTCGGCTTCCAGCCGCCGATCACGCTGAACTGCGTCTGCGTGTCGAAGTCGCGGTCGCGCCACGTGCCGTTCTGGTCCTCGTACTGCGAGCGGAAGTAGGACGCGCTCACGAGGCCGTAGAACGCCCGTGACAGCTTCTTCTGGACGAGCAACTCGATGCCCCGTGCGCGGGCGCGGCCGTCGCTGGTGAGTGCGCCTGCGTAGTCGCCGCGCTCGTCGAGGACGTAGACCGGCGTCCCGAGCGGGTTGCCGTCGGCGAACTGCGGCACGTCGCGGTAGGTCTTGCTGAAGCCCTCGACGGTGAGCTTGAGGTCGGGCGCGAGGAGCACGTCGACGCCGCCGATGAGGTGGTCGGCGCGGACGTGCGGGAGCGTCTCGTTGGCGGCGCTCTGGGCGCGGACGTAGAGCGGGACGGCCTGCCGGTAAACCCCGCCCGCAGCACGGAGCCGCACCCTCTCGGTCAGGTCGTAGGCGAGGCCGAGGCGCGGCTGCGGGTAGACGTCCTCGTTGAGCGAGCCGTAGTCCACGCGCAGACCGGGGCTCACGGTGAGCCGGGCGGTGGGCTGCCACACGAACGTGGCGAACGTGCCGAGGCGCGTGCTCGTGAGGTCGAGGTCGAACCCGACGGCGCCCTGCTGCGCGCCCGCCGCGCTGACGTAGGCCGCCTGGTCGAAGTCGAACGTCCCGCGCTCAATAGTGCCCTCGACGCCCGCCTCAACCTCAAGCTGGGACCCGAATTGGAGCGTGTTCACGTTGCGCAGCGTGAGGTAGTCGTTGCGGAAATCCTCGCGGATGTCGCCGAAGCCGTCGCGCACCGCCGTGACGGTGTTGCGCCGCTCGATGAACGAGTACGACAGCGCCGTCGTCGAGTAGCCGCGGGCGCCCCAGAGCGAGCGGAGGCTCAGCCCGACGGTGTTCTGCTGGTTCTCGAACACGCCGAAGGCCGCTTCGCCTGCGTCGACGGCGTCCTCGGCTTCCTGCGCGAACTCGCTCGACCCGTAGAGATTGAGCACGGAGAGGCGCTGGCTCGGCGAGAGGTCGAGCGTGACCTTGCCCTGGAGGTCGCTGAAGCGCGGCGCGCCGCCCGCGTCGATGGCGTCGGCGACGAGGTCGAGGTAGCTGCGCCGCGCCGAGACGAAGGCCGACCCGCCGGGGATCGGCCCCTCGACGATGAACGTGCCGCCAGTGAAGTTGGCGCCGACCTCGCCCGTGAGGCGGTCGCCGCCGGTGCGGTAGCGGATCTCGCTGATCGACGAGAGGCGGTCGCCGTAGGACGCCGAGAAGCCGCCCGAGGAGAACGTGATGTCGTCGATGAACTCGGTGTTGATGAGGCCGGTCGGACCGAACGACGAGCCGTCGGGCGTGGAGAAGTGCTGGGCGTTGGGAATGAGGATTTGGTCGATGTAGAACCCGTTTTCGGCGGGGCTGCCGCCGCGCACGAAGAGGTCCTGGCTGGTCTCGCCGCGCGAGGCGACGCCGGGCAGCGCGTTGAGGACACGGGCGATCTCCTGGCCCGCGCCGGGCGAGCGGCGGATCTCCTCGGTGGAGAACGCGACCGTGCTGGTCGGCGCGGCGGCAGGCGGCTGGAAGTAGCCCGCCGTGACCGTCACCTCGGCCCCCTCGATACGGGCCTCGCGGAGCAGTACATCGGCAGTGGTGGGGCGACCCGGCTTCACGACGATGTCGGTGCGGACGAGCGGGGCGAAGCCGACGAAGCGCACTTCGAGCGCGACTGTCCCGACGGGCACGGCGGTGATGACGTAGCGGCCCGCGGCGTCGGTGGCCGCGCCGAGCGTGGTGCCCTGCACGACCACGTTGACGCCGGGCAGCGCTTCGAGCGTGGCCGCGTCGCGGACCGTGCCGGTGATGGAGCCCGCCGACTGCGCAAGAGCCGGGGCGGTGAGGAGGACGAGCGTGAGGGCGATGAGGGGCCAGAACGACCGGGAGAAGAGCAGATAGGCGAACATAGTAGCGGGGTGCTGAAGTGAAGTGGATGGCTCCAACCTCCCCACGTTGCTTCGCCATGCCGCGCCTGCGCGGACGGGTGGCCCCGAATCCCGACGAGCGGTCGTTCTGTGCGGACGGGCGGTGGACAGACGCGATCTGCAGAAACCTGCTATAGCGCTTTGGACCCTAGTCGCTCAGCGTTAGCTTCGCGCGCTTCCCCTCCACGCTTTCCGTCGTCTCAGGTGCCTGTTCGTTTCTCGTCTCGCCTCGTCGCCCGCCGCCGTCTCGCATGGCTCCGTCGCTCCGCGGCTGCGGGCACGCTCACGCTCGCGATGCTGCGCGGTGCACCCGTCGCTGAGGCACAAGCTCCAGTGGCGTTGAGCGAAGAGTTTCAGGTCAACACCTTCACCACAGGCGATCAGTCTCGGCCTTCGGTAGCAATGGACGCCGATGGCGACTTTGTCATCGCGTGGGCGGGCTTTGGCCAGGACGGCTCG
Organism: Bacteroidota bacterium; assembly: GCA_039821555.1. NCBI lineage: Bacteria > Pseudomonadati > Bacteroidota > Bacteroidota bacterium. The sequence continues at coordinate 71,529 of JBCBNX010000017.1, read as the reverse complement.
CTCTCCGGCATCTTCGCACAACGCTACGCCGCCGACGGAACACCTCAGGGTGACGAGTTCCAAGTCAACACCTTCACCACAGCTAGTCAGTTCAGACCCTCAGTGGGGATGGATACCGATGGCAATTTCGTCGTCGCATGGGAGAGTTCAGACCAGGATGGCTCATCCTACGGTGTCTTCGCGCGGCGCTACGCCGCTAACGGAACACCGCAGGGTGACGAGTTCCAAGTCAACACCTTCACCACGGACGGTCAGCGCATGGCCTCGGTGGGGATGGATGCCGACGGCGACTTCGTGGTCGCATGGGAGAGCTTTGGCCAGGACGGCTCATACTACGGTGTCTTCGCGCAGCGCTACAATGCGGGCGGCGCGGCAGTAGGCATGGAGTTCCAGGTAAACACCCATACCACGGATTTCCAGTTTTCAGGCAAGGTAGCGATGGACGACGACGGCGACTTCGTCGTCGCGTGGCGGAGCACTGGCCAAGATGGCTCGCGCTCCGGCATCTTCGCACAACGCTACGCCGCCGACGGAACACCGCAGGGTGACGAGTTCCAAGTCAACACCTTCACCACGGACGGTCAGCGCATGGCCTCGGTGGGGATGGATGCCGACGGCGACTTCGTGGTCGCATGGGAGAGCTTTGGCCAGGACGGCTCATACTACGGCGTCTTCGCGCGGCGCTACGCCGCTAACGGAACACCGCAAGGATCAGAGTTTCAGGTCAACATCTTCACCACGCGTTTCCAGTCTTCTGCCTCGGTAGGGATAGATGCCGACGGCGACTTCGTGATCGCATGGGAGAGCTCAAACCAGGATGGCTCGGGCGGCGGCATCTTCGCGCGGCGCTACGCCGCAGACGGAACGCCCCAGAGTTCCGAGTTCCGGGTAAACACCCATACCTCAAACCACCAAGGCGGGCCCGCAGTGTCGATGGAGGCGGACGGTGACTTTGTGACCGCGTGGAGGAGTTCAGGCCAGGACGGCTCGCGCTCTGGCGTCTTTGCGCGGCGCTACACCGACTCGCCTCTCCCCGCCGGAGACGAAATGCCACTTCCAGTCAACTTTGCGCTCGATGTCGTCTTCTCCAACCCCTTCAGCGACGCGGCCGCGGTACACTATGCCCTGCCAACTGCCGCCGCCGTGCGCCTCACCGTGACCGACCTGCTCGGGCGCACCGTGCTCACCCGCGCCGAGGGCGTGCAGCCTGCTGGCCGGCACGAGGTGCAACTCGCGTTGGACAACCTCCTGAGCGGGGTCTACGTGGTGTGCCTCAACGCGGCCGGTGCCAACGCGACGCAGCGCGTGATCCTGATCCGATAACGATCTGGTAGCACGCGCTGCGCCGGGAAGCCTGAGCGTTGGGCGTGCAAGCGCTACTGCGACTCGGAGATCGTGAGCGTGGCCGACTGCATCGCGTCGCCGTAGGTCCCGACCCAGATGTCGTAGAGCCCGTCGGCGGCGTTCGGGATGATGAGTAGCGGGTTGCTGCCGTTGCCCGAGTCGTCGTCGCACGCCCACGTGCCGTCGGGCATGTTGACGAGCAGCGTCGTGTCGCCCTCGGACTCGACCGAGATGAAGAGCGGGCCGGAGCCGCTGGTGGTGTAGTAGAGGTCGACGTCGGGCGCACCGGCGACGTTGCCGTAGGTGCAGTTGCCGAAGTCGGGCTGGAAGGAGCCGCCCGCGGTGAGCGTGGTCGTGCTGGAGCCGAAGCCCTGGCTCACGCGCACGTCGCCGTAGGTCGGCGCAGCGCCGATGTCGATGCCGCCAGCCGTGCTGCCGCCCCCGCCGCGGGGGTCGATCTCGGAGATGTAGAGCGTGGCCGACTGCATCGCGTCCCCGTAGGTGCCGATCCAGATGTCGTAGAGGCCCGCTTCGGCGCTCGGGATCGCAACCACCGGGTTGCGGTCGCCGAAGCCGTCGTCGTCGCAGAGCCACGAGCCGTCGGGGGCGTTGATGAGCAGCGTCACGTCCGAGTCCGACTCCGCGTAGACGAAGAGGTTGCTCCCCCCGGAGGTGGTGTAATAGAGGTCCACGTCCGGGGCGTCGGCCACGAAGCCGTAGGTGCAGGCCCCCTTGTTGACCTCGATGGAGCCACCGGCCGTGAGCGTGGTCGTGTGGGGGTCGGGCCGGAAGCCCTCGTCCAGTTCGACATCGCCGTAGGTGGGCGACGCGGCGACGTTCTGGGCCGAGGCCGTGACAGGGACGAGCAGCAGCGCAAGCGCGGCTACGACGATCGTGGGGAGGAGACGAGGCATAATCAGGGAGCGGGAAGGGGAGTCGAACCGTGGCGTGTTGGTTTGCATAGCGCAGTCTACCACCCGACCGGGTCACCCTGCACGAACGGCAAGCAGGCGCACCTAGGCCGACCGAGCGCTGAGCAAGGCGTTCTGGAAAATCAGGGGCCCTTGTTTCCCTTGCCCCCCATACGCCCCTCGAGACCGCCCTCGTCGGCAATGAACAGCTGTGCTTCCTCCATCTCGCTTCCGTACGTCCCGACCCAGATATTGTAGAGTCCTGCCGCCGCGTCCTCGACAATGACGAACGCGTTACGGTCTTCGCCCGAGTCATCGTCGCAGACCCACGTGCCGTCGGGCAAGTTGACGAGCAGCATGACATCGCCCGCGGATCCCGCTCCGATACCGAGCAGTTGGGTACCGTCGCCCTCATAGTAGAGGTCCACGTCTGGGGCGCTGGCCACGTTGCCGTAGGTGCACTCGCCGAAGTTGGGCTGGAGCGAGCCGCCAGCCAGGAGCTCGATCATGTCGGAGGTAGCGCCCTGGCTCAGGCGCACGTTGCCGTAGGTCGGGTCAGCGCCGACACTGATCTGGCTCGCGGACGAGCCACCGCCGCCGCCACTGCCACCCGGGGCGATCTCGGAGATGTAGAGCGTGGCCGCCTGCATCTCGTCGCCGTAGGTGCCGATCCAGATGTCGTAGAGCCCGTCGCTGGCGTTCGGGATCGCGATGAGCGGGTCGCGGTTGCCGAGCCCGTCGTCATTGCAAAGCCAGGAGCCGTCGGGCGCATTGACGAGCAGCGTCACGTCGGCATCCGATTCAGCGTAGATGTAGAGGCTACTACCCCCGGTAGTAGTATAGTAGAGGTCCACATCGGGCGCCTCGGCCACGAAGCCGTAGGTGCAGGCCCCCTTGTTGACCTCGATAGAACCACCGGCCGTGAGCCGGGTCGTGTGGGGGTCGGGCCGGAAGCCTTCCGTCAACCGAACATCGCCGTAGGTCGGCGACGCGGCGACGTTCTGGGCAGAAACCGTGGCGGGGACGAGCAGCAGCGCGAGCGTAGCCGCGACGATAGCTGAGGCGAAACGACGCATAAATCTGGGACGAGGTGGGAGGGTCCGAAAGCAAGCAACCCTACCAGCGGTGACGGGCAGGACGCTCATGAGAAGGATAGGGCATCAGTCCAGCCTACGGGATCACCTGTTTCAGTGAACATAAATTCGCACATATACTATGCTGTTCGCTGTTGCCAGCAGGTAGATGCTCGGGCATGTAGACCCTGCGAAAGGGCGAGGCTGCGAAACGGAGCGTCGGCCAACATCGTGCCAGCACGCCCACCGTTCTTCCCCTTCTCCCCGCCGTCCCATGGCCCCCGACCTGACTCCTTCCGACCTGCACGCGCTGCGAGAGCGCGCTGCGGCCCATACTGAGCAGGCGCTCGCCTACATGGCGCAGTTCGGCATCAAGCCCGAGGGGCACGTCCGCCCCTTCCTTCCGCCAGAGACGCGGCAGCAGACCATCGACCGGCTACCCTACCGCCATGCCGCGCGGCAGGTGGTCGTCTACGAGACGGAGCCCGGCGAATTCTCCGCGCTCTGCCCATTCAGCGGCCTCCCCGACAGCGGGCGCGTCCGCATCGAGTACGTCCCCGGCGACTGGATCCTCGAACTCAAGAGCCTGAAGTACTACCTCATCTCGTGGCGCGATGTGGGCGCGGCGCAGGAGGACGTCACGGCGCTGCTCTACGCCGACCTCGCCGAGCACCTCGGCAACCCGCAGCGGCTCGTCGTCGAGACGGTCTACACGGTGCGAGGCGGCATCAACACGACGTGCCGCGTGGATAGCCGCGATCAGGACTAGCTATCCCTCGGTTGGCACCCCGGCGGCCCTGAGCGCGCGGAAGCCGCCGATGTTGTAGGCCTCGTAGCCCGCGTCCCGGAGGACGTGCGCCGCGCGGCCGGAGCGAGCGCCGGAGCCACAGTAGAGGTACACCGGACGCTCAGGATCGAGGCTCAGTTCGGCAACACGCCCCGCAAAACCCGGAAACATGTAGTCCACGTGCTGCGCGCCCGCCACGCGTCCGCGCCCGATCTCCATCCCGGTTCGCACATCGAGGATCTGCGCCGTCGAGTCGTGGCGCGCGGCATAGGCGCGCTCGCTCAACGTGACCTGCGTCGTGTCAGCGACGCCCGTAGCGACGACGCTTTCAGGCGTCCCGGCCAGCGCCGCCGGCGCCTCCCGCGCCAGAATGCCAACGCCCATCACGAGGAGGAACATCGCGAAGCCTCGGCGCAGCATCGCCTGCGGGACGTGCTGGCTGATGCGGTTGCCGACGGTCGCCCCGACGATGCCGATGGCGGCGAACGCGCCGATGAGCCGCCAGTCCACCACCAGCCCGTCCGCGGCGAGCACGTCGACATACTTCCAGAAGCCGACCAGGCTCTTGGCCGCGATGATGAGTAGGCTCGTCCCGACGGCGACGCGCATCGAGAGCCCGCCGAGTAGCACCAGCGCAGGCACGATCAGGAAGCCGCCGCCGACGCCCACGAGGCCCGTCAGCACGCCGACGGCCAGCCCTTCGATCACGATGATCCAGGCGGCCTGCCGGGGACGCACGCCCTCGACCTTCTTGCGGCCACGCAGCATCAGCCCGGCCGCAAGCAGCATCACGACGGCGAAGAGCGCGAGCTGCACCGGCCCGGAGACGTAGGCCGAGAACGCCGCGCCCAGGTACGTCCCGAGGATGCCCGGCACGCCAAACCAGCCCACGCTGCGCCAGTCCACTGACTTCTGCCGCGCATACGGGATCGCCCCGACCGCCGCAATGGCCCCGACGATGGCGAGGCTCTCCGCAATGGCGACCTTGTCCGGCTCGCCTGCGAGGTAGACGAGCACCGGCACGGTCAGGATGGAGCCGCCGGAGCCGAGCAAGCCGAGAACGAGCCCGATCGCGACGGCACCGAGGAGGGCATACAGCATGGATTAAAACGGAAGGATCAGGAGAACATCCAACCCTGCCGCGCCCCCGTGGTAGGTCCCCGTCGCAGGGCGTCTGCGTGGGAGGAAGGCGAGGCGGACTGGAAAAAGCACCGCAGAGTCTACGCTGCAACGGTCGCGTTTTCGGTGACGGGGGCGCCAATCTTAGCGTAGCGCGCGAACGTGTCGTTGACGTACCGCACGTGGTGGCCTTGCGCGGCGAGGAAGGCGGCGCCAGCGGCAGCGCGGGCCCCCGAGGCACAGTGGACGAGGAGCGTCTGGCCTGCCGGGATGCGGCTCTCGGCGTATTCGGGCAGGCGCGTGTACGAGGCGTTGACCGCGCCCGGCACGTGGCCGCTCGCGAACTCCGCGGCGAAGCGGACATCGACGACAGTGACGCCCGGTTCGACGCGGCGGGCCTCTACCTCCGAGAAGTCGATCTCGGGGATCATGGCCGACGCACCGCCCTCGGCGAAGTAGCGGTCGAGCGTCTTTGGCTCGGCGAAGGCGACGAGGTGGTCGTAGCCGATGCGGATGAGGTCGCGCACGGCCTCGTCAATGTCGTCCGCGTCCACGATGAGCAGCAGCGGCGTCGTTTCGTCCACGACGAGCGAGCCCACGACGGTGTTGAAGCTCTTGTTCATCGGGGCGTAGAGCGACCCAGGAATGTGCCTCACCATGAACGCCGAGCGGTCGAGCCGCGCGTCGATCACGAGGGCCTCGCCCTTCTCGACGTAGGTCTTCAACTCGGCAGCGGAGAGCTTCTGCGGCTGCGGCAGTCCGCCGAGGACGGGCACGCCGTCGCGGTTGTCGCGCTTCATGCGTGCGAAGTACATCTGCGGCTCGGGCTGGCCGCTGAGGATGGCGTCCACGAAGGCGTCCTCGCCCGCGTCGGCCGCGCCGAGCGAGGCATTGTAGAGGGACTCGTAGCCGACGGTGCTCTGCGGGACCGCGCCGAGTGCCTTGCCGCACGTCGAGCCCGCGCCGTGGGCGGGCCAGATCTGGGCGTAGTCGGGCCAGTCGCGGAACGTGTCGAGGGAGTGGTAGAGCGTGCGCGCCGCGTCTTCCTGGACGCCGTGCATGCCCGCCGCCTGCTCCAGCAGGTCGGGCCGGCCGAGGTCACCCACAAACACGAAGTCGCCCGTCGCGACACCGATGGGTGTGGTCGCGCCCGAGCCGCGGTCGATGATGACGTAGCTCATGTGCTCGGGCGTGTGGCCCGGCGTGTGGCTGGCCACGATCTCGATGTGGCCGACCGTAAACGCGTCGCCGTCGCGCAGCAAGGTGACGTCGTAGGCACCGTCCTTCGCCCACGCGCTCTGCCAGTCGGGGCCGCCCTCGGCGGAGAGGTAGAGCTTCACGCCGAGGCGCTCGGCGAACTCGCGCGCGCCCGAGAGGAAGTCGGCGTGGATGTGCGTCTCGGCGACAGCCACGATGCGCAGGCCCTCGGCCTCCGCCGCGTCGATGTAGCGGTCGATGTCGCGCTCGGGGTCGATGAGGAGCGCCTCGCCCGACTTCTGGCAGCCCACGAGGTAGGCGTACTGGGCGAGCTTGGGGTCGAAGTATTGACGGAACAGCATGGCTTGAGGAGGTTGGGGGACGAGCCGCGCGGCACACGCACGACCGATGGTAAGAATCTACTCGTCCTATGTTGTAATAACAAGTTGGTTCCAAGGTATGGAAGGCCTCGGCGTGGCGCTGTCAGGTGGACCGTGGCGATGGTGTAGGGGCTCCTCGTCAGTTTCCAGGTAGGGTTACCGTTTGCGGTACCTTGCCTCGAACGTCGCCCGCTGCTCTATGTCCCTCGATCCCCCGCCGCTCACCTCCGGTCGCCCGCGCCACGAGCAGGTGTCGGACTGGCTCCGTGAGCGCATCCGTGCGGGGGAGGCCGGGCCGCACGATCAACTTCCGAGCGAGCACGAGATCGGCGAGGCGTTCGGCGTGAGCCGGATCACCGTGCGGCGGGCGCTCCAGACGCTGGAGAACGAGGGGCGCATCTACCGACGGCAGGGGCTTGGCTCGTTCGTCGCGCCGCCGCTGGTGCCGCAGGGGCTGGTGCGGCTGACCGACTTTGCGCAGGATATGGAGCGCGCTGGACTGACGGCGTCGAGCGAGGTGCGCCACTGGGGGGCCGTCCCCGCCCCGCCGCCCGCCGCGGTGTGCCTCAGCCTCGACGCGGGGGCTACCGTGATCCGCCTCGACCGCCTACGCCTGGGCAACGACAAGCCCATCGCTTTCGACCGGACGTGGCTGCCGCCGTTCTACGCCCAACTCCTCGACCCGCACGACCTCGCCGTGGAGACGATCTACGGTATCCTCGAACGGGAGTACGACATCCCGGTCCTGCGCGGACGCGTCCGTATCGAGGCTGTCGCGGCGCGTGACGAGGAAGCCGAGGCGCTGCGCGTGCCTAAGGGCGCCCCGCTGCTGCTCGTCGAGCGCACGAGCTTCACGACAGCCGACCGGCCGATCTACTACCAGCGCCGTACCTACCGCGCCGACCGCGTCGGCTTCGACCTCGAACTCGCCCGTGACCCGGAGGCTGCGCCCAGCGAGCACGCCGGAATGCCGCTCCAGGAGTTCGAGCCAGTGTTCAAGGAAAGCAGGGAGTAGTTCGTGGTCAGGAGTCTGCTTCCATCTTCCACGGAAGGCAAGGCAACGCCACCTTTGAGGAGCGGTCGTGCGTTGCAGCAGGACGGCTCCCCCTGCCCTTCGTCGCCTGCGCTCCTCGGGCTGTCCCCCTCGCTCGCGAGGGGGACAGTTTCGCGACCCTTCAGGGGGAGCGGAACAGGGGGAGCTTCAGTAGACCAACTCTACCCGATCAGTGGGGTAGGCGGTCGCGGAGCGCAGCATAGGCCCACGTCCCTGCCATCGCGCTCAGGAGCGCCACGACGATCACGCTGAGGCCGGTGCCGAGGAGGGCGAACATCGGGCCAGGGCACGCGCCTAGGAGCCCCCATCCGAGGCCAAACAGGGTGCCGCCGATCCAGTAGCGTGCGCCGGGGAGGCGACTCGGCCCCCAGGCCTTCTGGTCGATGGTGATGGGCTTCCCGCCGAAGGTCTTCGCCCCCACGCGCCGGATGAAGTACAAGCTCAGCGCGGCAACGGCCAACGCGCTGCCGATCACGCCGTACATGTGGACGCTGTCGAAGCGAAACATCTCCTGGATGCGAAACCACGAGGCGACCTCGCTCTTGACGAGCACGACGCCAAAGAACGCGCCGAGGAAGAGGTAGACGACGAGGCCGCCGAGCGAGATACGGCGCTCCGGCGTCGGTGAAGCGACCTGCGGAGTGTCGAGACAGGCTTCTGGATGCTGCCCTGAGGCATCGGGCTCGGGAGCGCGCAGGTGGGGCGGGCGGGGGAGCGTGGTGGTAGACATCGAGCTAGAGCAGGATCGGGAGGAGGACGTAGGTGAGCAGGAGGCCGCCGGCGAAGAAGCCCAGCACGGCCACGAGCGAGGGCACCTGGAGGTTGGCGAGGCCGCTGATGGCGTGGCCGCTCGTGCAGCCGCCTGCGTAGCGCGCGCCGAAGCCCACTAGGAAGCCGCCGCCCACGATGACGAGGAGGCCCGGCACGGTGCCGAGCGCCTGCCAGCTCACCAGCTCCGCTGGCACCAGACCGCTCAGGTCCTCGATGCCGAGCGAGCGGAGGTGGGCGACGGTCGCCGCGGCGAGGTTGACGGGGTCGGGGTCAGCGAGCACGGTCGCCGCGAACGCGCCGCCGAGAACGATCCCGAGCGCGAAGGTGAGGTTCCAGAGGCCTGACCCGCGCCAATCGTAGCGCAGGAACGGCAGGCGAGTCGGGAGGGTGGCCGCACATAGGTGGCGCAGGTTGGCCGAGACGCCGAAGGCGCGTCCGCCGACGAGCAGCAGCAGCGGCACCATCAGTCCGATGAGCGGTCCGGCAACATACCAGGGCCACGGCTGCAAGAGGGCGTCAAGCATGGTCGGTGACAATAGGCGAGGAACGACAGGGAGCGCTCCAATCTCTCCGCATCCCTTCTTGTTCCTACTTGTAATGTCAAGATAGATTCAAGGGACCTCAGTCTCGGTTTCCTCTGCGACGGTGCTGCTCAGACGAGCCTCAATCCTGCAGCACTGCGAGGGCGACCTCGACCTGCCTCAGCCCGTCGCCGCGATCGGGGTGCGTGCGCGTCGGGCCTCGGAACCAGTCGTAGAGCGCCTGGCCCGGACACGCGGTCCCAACCGCCACCTCGCGGTGGAAGCGCACATCGTCCACAGTCAAACCGTGGGCATGCAGGCGGTCTGCGACGAGGCGCACGAGCGCGGTGCGCTGGGCGGGCGGCGGCAGCGCCTCCTCGTAGTTGCCGATGACAGAGATCGTGACGTGTCCGGCTGAGGCTCCCGGCGGCGTCATCGGCGTGCCGGCCTTCTCGGGCGGCGTCGTGATGGCCGTGCCGCCGAGGCTGTCCTGGCCGGCGGCATCGCGGAGCGCGTCGGGGAGGTAGACGGTGCCGCTCGCGGGGACGAACGCCTCGTCGCGCCCGACATACACCGTTCCGGAAGGCCCGATGAGGTAGTGGTAGGCGATATCGCCCCATTGCCGTTCGCCGCCCTGGTGCATGGTCTGGATCGCGTGCACGTGCGCCGCCTCACCGTCGGGGCCTACCTCGGTGTAGGTGTGGTGCACCGTCACGTGGCGGATCGGCCCGTTGTCGGCCATCGGGCGAGTCGGCGCGGCATTCCATCCAGCCCGGTCAACAGAAGCGGGCTCGGGAGGGTCGAGCAAGGCGGGCCCGGGTGTGCACCCGGCTACGGTAAGCAGAAGGGCCACTTGGAACGCAAAGACGAGCCGCATTGAGACGGGGAGCACGTTGGAGGGGAGCACGCCTCAACATAGCGCCGCTGGCCGGGCATAGGAGCCCGGCCAGCGGCGGTGGTGTGCGAGGGGGCGTGGGATACCGCCCGGGGTGGGGTGTGCTAGGCGCGCTTCGGCTTCGCAGGAGCCTTGTCAGATTTCGGCGCGGCAGCCGACTTCGGGGGCTCCTTCGGCGCGACGAGCGCGTAGACGAGATAGGAGGTGTAGATCATGGCGTAGGAAATGAAAGGTCGGTGGGGTCGACGATCGGGTGGACCAGATAGGAGGCTAGACGGTAGGGCCGTCGAGGGGGTTTTCGCCACAGCGGAGGCAGCGGTATTCACCGCGCAGCGCGTTGACGCGCCAAGGCGTCGTCGCCTCGCAGTAGGGGCACTGGTGCCAGTGCTCGGAGGTAGTGAGGGCCGGGAGCTTTCCAGACAGGTCGGCGAGCCACGAACCCATCAGATGGAAGGGCAGCATCGACATAGTCAGAGCGGGTTGGTGTTTATGGAAGAAGAAGACTAGCAGCCTGGGCCACAGTGCCTTCCGGTGTGCTTCCACGAGGGCGTTGGCGGGCTGTTTCACGTCTCAAATCCCCGAAATCGCTTCCAGAACACTATGTTCACATGCAGAGCACGAGGCCGATGCCGCAATGCGTCAATGGAAGCGGTGCCATTGCTTCCGGAACCGCTTTGTTCCGGCGACTGTGCGCAAACGGTGAATAGCCGCGCCGGTCTCGCACCTGTAGGCGCCGTCCTACGCAACGCATCGTGCCTGCCCGTGCACGGCCTACATAGACGTTCCCGTATATGGGCTCCTAGTCCCCCCGCCGCTCCCGCCAGCGCACGGCCAGGATCTGTCCCACAATGGCGCCCTGGAGCGTCATCGCCACTGCATTGGAGAGGATGAGGGGCCAGTTGGTGATCAGTAGTCCATAGACGAGCCACAGGACGACTCCTGTGAGGAACATCCCGTAGGTCACCAGCGAGAGATCCCCGACCGACTTCGAGCGCCACGTCTTGATCGCCTGCGGGAGGAAAGCAAACGTGGTCAGCGCAGCCGCCAGCAGGCCCAGCGCTGTGACGAGGGGTGGTTCGGGCATGGCTAGACCTGGCCGTCCCACACTGCGGCGTGCGGCGCAAACGCCGTGCGAAGCTGCGCCACCATGGCCTCCGGCAGCGGACCGCGCTTCACGATCTCGACGTTCTGCTGGAGGTGCGCGGCGTTGGTCGTCCCGACGATGCAGGCATGGGCACCCGTGTGGTAGACCGCAAAGCGCAGCGCCACGTCTTGCCAGTCGGCACCAAGGTCGAGGCCCATGGCGCTCATGCGGTCCCAGTAGACCTCGGCGTAGTGTCCGTCGGGCCGCTCGGCAAACCGCCACGGGGCGTTGCCGACGGGGCGCTTGGCGATCACGCCCAGGCCGCGGGTGCGCGCCTCGGCCACCGTGCTCTCGATGTCGCGCTGGTCGAACACGTTGAGCGACGTCTGCAGGCTCCCGAAGGCCTTGCTTTCGAGCGCGTAGGCGAGGTCGTCGTTTTCGCCGGAGTAGGCCGCCACACGGACAGTTCCAGCCTCGACGGCCTCATTGAGCGCCTCCACAACGCCAGCGCTGCGCAGCGTCTCGGCCGGGCACGAGTGCAAGTGCACGATGTCGAGCACATCGCTCTGTAGCCGCTGACGCGCCTCTTCAATACCGCGGCGGATCGTCTCCGGCGTCCAGTCGGGTAAACCCTCGATCCCGTAGCCGATCTTCGTTGAGAGAACGAAGGCGTCGCGGCGGCGCGACAGGAAGCGCCCGATCCGCTCCTCTGACAGCCCGTAGCCCCGCGCCGTGTCGATGAGCGCCACGCCTGCGTCGAGGACGGTGTTCAGGAGCAGCTCGACGTCACCGTCCGGCAGGCGCGCGTCGCCGATCTGCCCAGCGCCATAGCCGAGGGCCGAGACGGTCAGGCTGGTCCGTCCGAAGGCGCGAGGGACCAGCGCTGTGCTACTCGCCGTGGTCGCGTCTGCCATTCAGGAGCCCTGCCGCGCGTCGGTGAGGCGATAGTACATCCCCATCGGGTCCGACTCCAGCACTTCAAGCGTGCCCGTGATCGTGATCGGGTCGTAGGTGAAGTCGACCGGCTGCGAGGTCTTGACCTCGATCATCGACTCCGAGGCGCCCGGCAGGCAGTAGAAGCAGTCCGCGAGCGGGAAGGCGATCAGGATGAAGTGGGTCTGCTCCAGGGTCTGCTGAATCGGAAAGATGAAGCCCTGGATGGCCACCTCCTCACCGTTGAGGCCGTCGACCTCCGGCGCGAAGTTGGGGACGTAGCGTCCGTCCTGCCGCTGCAGTTCGACCTGCGCAAGCGTATCCCAGCTGATGGCTTGTTGGGCCTGTGCAGGCAGTGCGCCCAGCGCTAGCACAACGAGGAGGAGCAGAAAGGCACGCATAGCGACGATGTCCGGAGTAGGTGAGGGCGAGAACGCGCGTACACGAATGCGGAAGCCGGGCCCGAGGGTTCCGATTATGAACACAATCCATACCGAAGCTTCCGCAAAAGGACAGGATTAACGAAGCGTCCGGTGGGTATCGTCCGTCAATCCAGTGTAAATCACGGCCGACGCAGAAACCTCCAGATAGGACATCCGTTGCGTCGCTCTCTAGGCTGGCCCCCAACACTGGCGTTTCGCTTCTCCGCTCTCGTGTCCCGCATCGCTTCAGCTTCCGCGCTTTGGGTCCTGCTCGGCTTCGTGCTGGGGGGCCTCGCTGCCCCCGTGCTGCACGCGGTCCAACACACCACGGAGTGCACGCACGCGGACGGCCACCACGCGCACGCGGGGCACGCACACGATGAGGACTCTGCATCGAGCCATCTCGTTGCGGTTGCCGCGGACCACACCGAGTCCCCCTGCTTCGCCTGCGCACTCTGCGCGGTGCCACTCACCTCGACGACGGCAGAAGCCAAGGCCGTCTCGCTAGCCTCGTGCACGACGGGCGAACTCCGCTTCGCGACCGCGACGGTCCCAGAGAGCCCGACCGCTTCGCTCTACGCACCGCGCGGCCCTCCCACTTGCTGATTCCCTGCTCCACCCACGCCTCGTGCGTGCTGACTACGGTGGAGCCGTTGTGGTTCTGAGAATTAGCAAGTCGTCCGATCGGAGACCTATGGTCGCTCTCTCCCGCTGCTTGGCGCTCACCGCGCTGGCAGCCCTCTCCCTACTCATCGCACATCCGGCCTTTGCGCAGGAACAAGAACGCCTACGTTCGTTCTCCGGCACCGTCCTCGATGCTGGGACGGGTGCGGCGCTGCCCGGCGTCAACGTGATCCTCGATGCAGAGCGCGGGCTCGGCGGGGCCACCGACAGAGACGGCCGCTTTGCCATCAGCGGGCTTCCCCCGGAAGCATTCATCGTCCGCTTCTCGTACATCGGCTACGAAGCTGACTCGATGCGCATTGACCTACAGCAGGAGAGCGTCCGAGCGCGGGTGACGCTCGACGCGGTCGCTGAAATCATCGCCGAGGTGATAGTGGAAGGCGAAACCGAGCTGCTGGAGCAGGGCGCGCAGGCCATTTCCATCCTCGACGCAGACGCCCTGGAAGACGCACGGGGACAGACGATTGGCGAGACCATCGGGGCGCTACCCGGCGTGACGACCCTCTCGACCGGCCCAAGCATCGTCAAGCCCGTCGTGCGCGGGCTGCACTCGGACCGCCTCGTGATCCTCAACAACGGCGTCCGACATGAGAGCCAGCAGTGGGGCGCGGAGCACGCGCCCGAGATCGATCCGTTTTCCCCAGATCGCATCGAGGTGATACGCGGTGCCGCCGGCGTCGAGCATGGCGTCGGGGCGATCGGTGGCGTCGTGCGCTTGGAGGAGGCGCCGCTCCCCACACAGGTCGGTGAGGTCAGCGGGCAGCTGTCGCTGCACTCGTTCTCGAACAGCCGTCAGGGCGTGGGATCACTCGAGATGGAGGGAGCGCCGCTGCCAGGCCTCGGTGTGCGCGTCCAGGGGAGCCTGCGCCGTGCCGGAGACGCCCACACCCCCGACTATGTCCTGGGCAACACGGCCTTCTTCGAGCGTGGAGCCAATGCCACCGTCGGCCTGGAGCGCGAGCGCTGGGGCGTCGAGGCGCACGGGAGCGTCTTCGCCACCGACATCGGTATCTACCGTGGCTCGCACTTCAATACGCTCAACGGACTCGACACCGTTCTCGAGCTCGGTCGCCCGCCTGTTGACTACGACTTTAGCTACGAGATCGACGCGCCGAAGCAGGACATCCAGCACTACATCGGGGCGGTCCACGGACATGTCGATCTCGGACGCGATGGCACGATCCGCGTCGAGGGCCGCTATGGCTTCCAGCAAAACGAGCGCGCCGAGTTCGACGCCGATCGCATCGGCGGGCGCGACCCGCTGGAGCGGGCCTCATTCGAACTCACCCTCCAGACCCACACCCTAGACCTCAAAGCGCGCACCACCCCCACAGCTATCGCAGGCGGCGACGGCTTCGCGGTCGTCGGCGTGAGCGGGATGCTCCAGCGCAACCTCAACACGCAGGTGGGCTACTTCATCCCCAACTTCCGCGCCTACACCGGCGGCGTGTTCGCCCGCGGTGAGTGGGTGCGAGGGCCGCTTGCCCTCGAAGCCGGGACCCGACTCGACTATCGTTGGCTGCGGGCGTTTCCCCGCGTACGGGCCGGCGGCGGCGAAACGCAGCGCATCATCACGGACTACGTGGGCCTGACGGGCGTGCTCGGTGCCACCTATCGGTTCGGGACGGCCTGGAGCCTCGGTGCCAACGTCGCCACGGCATGGCGTCCCCCGAGCGTCAACGAGCTCTACGCGCGGGGCATTCACCATGGCACGGCTCAGTACGAGGTCGGCGATCCCAACGTCGGATCGGAGCGGGCGCTCGAAGCAAGCCTCACGCTGCGTCATCAGACACCCACGCGCGAACTGGAATTCAGCAGCTACGTCAACCGCATCAACGACTACCTGTACCTGCGCCCCATCAACGACCTGATCGTCACCAACCGAGGCGTCTTCCCCGAATTCCTCTACACGCAAGACACGGCCGTGATCGTCGGCTTCGACGGCGTCGTCACGCAGGGATTGGGCCGCTTCACTCTCGGTGCAACGGTCTCGGTCCTGCGCGGCACCAACCTCACGCGGGACGAGGCGCTCCTCGGCATGCCCGCCGACCGGCTCGAACTCTCCGCCGGCGTGGACCTCGGGAGTTGGGGGGTCCTGCGCGACGTGACTGCAGAGACGAGCGTCGACCTCGTCCGCGAGCAAGACCGCTTCCCCACTCGCCTGGACGAGGATGGCGTCACCGTGATCCCCGTGGACTACGTCGAGCCGCCTGAGGGCTACGCGCTGCTCGGCTTCGACCTCGGTGGCGAGATCGCCATGGGGCCGTCGGTGATGCGCGTCAGCCTCAGCGTCGACAACCTCCTCGACACCCGCTACCGCGACTATCTGAGTCGCTACCGCTATTTCGCACTGGACCCGGGACGCAACGTCGTCCTGCGTCTGGCGCTTCCATTCGGAGCCTGATCCGTCTCTCTCGCGGCGCGCGTTCAGGCCCCGGCGCTCCGCACTCTCACCACGTACATCCCAATCCATCTCACCATGACTCTTACTCGACGCTTTCCCTCTTTCCTTTTTCCGCTAGGCCTGGCCGCGCTGCTACTCGTCGTGCTGCCTGCCTGTGACTCCGAAGACCCCGACGACACCCCCATCGCGGGCGAGGAGGAAGTCTTCTCGAACATCACCATCACGCTGACACCGGTCGGCGGCGGCGCGGCAATCACCGCCGATGCGGTCTTCGACGAGAACGGCGAGAACGGCCAGATTCCGAACATCGCGCTCATGGCCGGCACGGCCTACAACGCCGTTGTTGTCTTCAGCAACCGCTTCGAAGACGAGCCGCTCGAACTCAACGAGGAGATCACCGAAGATGAGGACTTCGCCCACCAAGTCTTCATCATCCCTGAAGGATCGAACAGCGGTGCGATCACCATCTCGGACCGCAACCTGGACCGGTTCAACCAGCCGCTCGGTACCGAATTCCTCCTCACCGTGGCCGCCAATGCGACCGGCTCGGGCAACATCCGCCTCGTCCTGCGTCACTACGAAGGCGGGGAGGAAATGGGCCCGAACAGTCCGCGTGAGCAGAAGGCTGGCGACCTTACGCCGTCTACGCAGGAGACGCCCAACGTCGTGGAGAACGACCTCAACTTCACCTACCCGGTGACGATTCAGTAGGTAAGGGGACTGAATCGACACGAAGCGCCCCGCTCGATCACATTCGGGCGGGGCGCTTTCTTGGTGTCTCTGTGGTGACGACAGTGCAGAATTTAGTAAGAGCCACTGCTTTAAGGTAAGTCAAATATGCTCGTCAGACCATGTTAGTAACGAAATTTGACAATAGCGACATAATCATATATAATGCCCGAGCGACCCCGCCTCACTAACCTGCAACCCTTGCCTAGATGCAATACCCTACGTACAAGTTTTACTGGACTTTTACAGCGACACTTTTTCTCATTTTTTCGACCTCAGTTGCTAACTTCGCGTTCGCTCAGCGCGGAGGGGAAGCAGCTCCAACCGTTTCAGAGAAGGGACCCAAGCCCGCACTAGCGCAGATTGTCGACATCTATGCCGGGGGTAGCTATGGGCTTGCTCTATCGAGCAACGGCGAGGTTTTTCAGTGGGGCAGAACGGATTGTTCCTTTCCATATGAGACTTTCGACAGCTTCCCTATCAAAATCGACTTTCCTGCTGGAGTAACCATAACACAAATTGCCGCAGGAGGCGACCATCGCCTTGCCCTGGACTCAGACGGCACCATATGGAGTTGGGGATGCAACAACAGAGGGCAGCTAGGGATAGGCTCGGTGGACGATTTTGCCTACAGACCTTTTCCCCAACCCGTTGGACCACCGGCTGACTACATTTCCGCTGGAAGCAGCCAGAGTTTTGGCATTAATCAGGACGGTATTCTTTTTGCCTGGGGCTGGAATCACGACGGGCAACTTGGGTTTCCACACCCATCTCCTTACTCAGACCAGGCATCTCCCTTTCAGGTCAATTTTCTACCCACAGCGGAAGTCGCTTCGGGGTTTGATTTTTCCTTGTTCAGGACGACCGACAATCGTCTGTACAGCGTAGGTGAAGGTAGAGATGGAGCCCTCGGTCTTGGTGACTATAGTGATAGGGAGGGCAATCCCACACCTGTAAACCTTTCTCAGGTTAGCGCCATTGCGGCTGGGTCTGGTCACTCTGCCGCCATCAGAGGAGGGGAGGTGTACGTCTGGGGCAACAATTTTGCTATCGGCGGAAGCCCATTGGACGGTCACACCTTGCGACCTATCGAACGCGGAGGATTCAGGAATGCTGTTCAGGTGGAGGCCAGCACAAGAGCTACATTCGTCCGAGTTCAAGATCCTTCTAGCTTTTATCAGGTCTATGCGATTGGGAGCCACAGAAACGGGGAGACTGGGCTAGGCCTTTTGAGTGGCTATAGCAATACGTTTGCCCCCCTAACCATCCCCTCCAGTGAGGATGTAATTGATATTTCTGCTAATGGCGATATGGGTCTGGCACTTACCGAAGACGGAAAAGTCTACTGCTGGGGTGGTAATAGATATTTCTCGTGCTCTCAACCGGGTGGTCCTGTATCCACTCCTGCGGAGATACTCGGATTCACTTCCACAGGAGGCCCCCCTGTTTCTTTCTTTTCGGAAGCTCTCGGCTCTGAGCCACCGGTACACCTTGAGGTTACAAACTACCCCAACCCATTTGTTCACCAGACTCGATTCAGCGTGACAGTTCCGGAGAGCGGTTCGTTCACCCTGGAGGTATTTGATGTGTCCGGTAGGAAGGTTAGTACGGTGTTGGACGGGATTCTAGAGGAGGGCGAACATAGCGTTGCTCTTAACATCCCTAGCCTTCCTGCAGGGATATACTTCTATCGCTACGTCTATGGAGATAGCGTTGGACAAGGGAAGGTGATCAAGACACACTAATCGATCAGTACTCACTTTTCAAGAAAGCGCCCCGCCCGGCTCAGGTCGAGCGGGGTGCGCTTCGCTGGCGCTAGGGGAACGCATCGTTCAACGGGGCCCCTCTCCCTACCGGCGCACCCGCCCCCGCGTAACACGCCACGGAGCTTGCAGTGCCTGTGGTCAGGGGAAGGAGAAGCGCTCGGAGAGGCCCAGGAGCGCCTTAGTGGCCCGGCGGAGGTGATTGGATGCCGTAGACAGCGGTAGCGTGGCGGGCGTCCGGTCGAGGACGGAGGCTGGCAGCCGCGCACTCCAGAGCCCGATTCCTGCGAGACGATCAGCAGCGGCAAGGCCGCGTAATCCTGCAGCAAGGCGATGTACGTGGCCCCTTGGTGATCGAGTGTGTAGAGGTCTGCGGCGAGGAGCGTCGGCGGGGCCTCAGCGGTGGCCTCAGCCAGGAGGCAGAGCGTGGGAACCACCACGACCTCGAACGTCTTGCCGAGGCAGTGCCCGGGGAACACCTGAAGCGAGGAGGCATCCGACACCATCACGACGAGCACACGCGAGGCCTAAGCGGCGTCGAGGTCGAGGCTTTCGTGGCATGCATCATTCGGGGAAACACGAAGTAAGGGGCCGTGCGATCGTGCAACAGGCGATAGAAGGTCCAGGTCATGGCCGAGGGCATTCAGAGTGGGCTTCCAGCAACGGGACCCTAGCGAGGCAGGCTCAATCAGAAATCGCTCACAAGTCTGCTTAATACATGTCCTGACGCGGACGGGCGTGCCCGCCGTGGACGCTCCAGTTGCGCGACGACTCCACCCACCTCGGGTAGTCGCCACGAATCTCCTTGACACGGATTGCCGCAACTACTTTTGTTCCTCTCGACACTTCACCCAAAGCTCCGGTCGCCCCATCGTGCCGCCGTTGATGGGTCTCCATCGCCTACCACCCCGTCAACCATGACGCCGTCTGTCCCAGCTCTGCCCCGTGCCCTCGCCCTGCTTCTCATTCCCGCCTGTCTCCTCGTGTTCGCCGCCTGCGACTCCAACGACGACAGTGCCAGCGACGAGAACGTGATCTCGACCGTCAACCTCACCTTCACGCCACGGGCTGGCGGGAACGGCATCACGTTCATCGCGAACTTCAACGACGCTGGCGTGCTCCAGAACACGACCAACATCATCCTGGATACCAACACGACCTACGACGTGAGCATCGAGCTGCTCAACACGTTTGTGACGCCCGCCGAAGACGTCACCGTTGAGGTCCGCGACAACGAGCCGGAGACGTACCGCTTCTTCTACACGCCCGGTGGCGGCGCCGCCCGCCGCCTCACGGTGTCTGACCTCGACCTAGACCGTGAGGGAGACGAACTCGGCGCTACGTTCGCCGTCACGGTCTCAGACGGTAGCACGACCACCGGCACGTTCCGCGTCAAGCTGCGCAACTACCTGGATCCCGACACACTCCCTGAAGCCAAGCGCGACGACACGGCGACGGCTCCTGAGGTCCCTGGCGTCGTGGGAAACGACCTCAACTTTACGTTCCCCGTCACGATTCAGTAGACGACCCGGACCAACCTGAAGCGCCTCGCTCATCTACTCTCGAGCGAGGCGCTTTTTTGTGTGGGGACACACGCAATGGGGCCCCTCCCCCTGCCGAGCACTCGCGTCCGCTCTAGCCTACGGAGCACGGCACTCGTGGTGGTGGTTCAGGGGGAGGGGGAACTCGTGGAGGTGGCGAGGAGCGCGGCGGCAGCGCGGCGGAGATCGGTGGGGCTCGTGGGCAAGAGCACCGTCGCGTAGGGGCGGCCGACCACCGCCGCAGGCAGCGTCTGCCCCCCCAGTGCCGACTCTTGGGACGCGATCAGCAGGGGAACCCCCCGGTAGGCCTCGCCCAGGAGGTCCAGATCCGGCTCCGTCTGGTGGTCAAGCGTGTAGAGATCCGCCACGAGCAGCTCGATGCCGGTCTGCGCGAGGGCATGTACGGCCGTAACCGCCACGACCTCGAACACTGGGTCCAGGCAGTGCTTCAGGAAGACCTGAAGCGACGGCGCATCCGACACTACGGCGGCGCGGACCCGTCTGGGCGCGTCCAGGTCGAGGCTGTCGATGGCGTGCTTCATGCGCGGGGACACGGCGTAGGGCGCCGTGGGAGTGACCGAAAGGCTCAGGGCAGCCCAGAGCATGAGGGGGAGGGTTCCGTGGTAGGGCTCTCAGTATCGGGAGCCACTGTGCGCGTGCGCGACCAGAAAGCGCGCATAACACTGTTCAGTACGCCCGTGCACGGATGCCGCAAGCCCCTGCGCGCTTTGTGCACAGCACTGCTCTGCTACCGCCTCATCGTGCAACACCAAGTTCCATCCAGAATGACACACGTCAGTGTGGAACTTGGTCGACCTACCCTATTTCTTTGCCCTCGGCGATGTAGGCCGTCGGCGTGCGACCATAGGCGTCCCCGAACGACCGAGTGAAGTAGGAGACGCTGTTGAATCCGACGGCGTAGGCCACCTCGGCCACCGTGCCTGACTCCTTCCGGAGAAGCAACGCTCCCTGGGCGAGTCGGTATGCCCGGATCGCCTCGGTAGGCGTCGCGCTGAGGAGCTCGTGGGTCCGGCGGCGCAGCTGCGAACCGCTCAGGCCGACCGCCTCCGCGAGGTCACGTGCAGAGAACGCGGGGTCCGCGAAGTGCTCGTGGATGGCCGCCTCAATGCGCGCCCGTAAGTCCTCATCTGCGGAAACGACTCCAGGGAACGCGTCGATGACCGGCGTCACAGCAGCGGCGTGACGCTCGCGCCAAGCCCGGCGCGAAGCCAGCAGGCTGGCCACGGTCGCGCGAAGCTCGCGGGGGTCGAACGGCTTGGCGAGGTAGGCATCGGCGCCCGACTCGAGCCCGGCGACGCGGTCTTCTACGTCGGCCCGCGCGGTGAGGAGCACAATTGGCACAAAGCCGAGGTCGGGGTCGGCGCGTAGCGCTTCGGCGAGCGCCAGCCCGTCCATGCGAGGCATCGCCACATCGCTCACCACGAGGTCCGGCGTCCGCTCGCGGGCCTTGGCCAGCCCAGCCTCGCCGTCGGCGGCCTCCACGACGAGGTAGTCGGCCCGAAGCAGACTCGCCAGGTAGGCCCGTACGTCAGCGGCGTCTTCGACCACCAGCACCGTCGTTCGGTCCGCGGCAGCGTAGCCCGCAAGTCGGCCTGTGACGGTAGGTGGCTGAGCGGGAACGGCATCGGCCAGGTCTGCCTGCGGCACGTAGGCTTCGCCGACGGGAGCCCCGTCTAGCTGAGCGTCCTGGACAGGAAGGCGCACGGTGAACGTGGTGCCAAAGCCTGGACGGCTCTCCACACCGACGGTGCCGCCGAGGAGTTCGACGGCCTCCTGCACGAGCGCCAGCCCGATGCCGGTGCTGCTCGCCTGCCCCTCGTCCACAAGCGCAAACCGCTCCCAGATGCGATCGATCTGGTCTGGGGGAATGCCGATGCCCGTGTCGCGGACCCGCAGCGCAGCGGTCGCGCCCTCGTCCTCGACCGAGAGCGACACACGCACCTTGCCACCCTCGGGCGTGTACTTGATGGCGTTGGCGGTGAGGTTGAAGAGGATGTGTTCGAGCAACGCCACGTCGAAGTCGCCGACCACGCGCTCGTCGGGAGTCCCCCAGGAGAGGACGAGTCCGCGCCGGGTGGCATGGCCTTCGAACGCGACCGCGAGCGCAGCAACGAACTCGCCGAGGTCGACGCGCTGGAGGCGGACCTGGGTCTGCCCGACTTCCATGCGCGAGAGGTCGAGGATCTGGTCGATGAGGTGGAGTAGCCGGCGTCCGTTTTGCCGGACGCGCTCCAGCATCGCACGCAGGTCGTCCGTGAGGTCGTCGCGAGCGAGCGTGTCTTCGACGGGGCTGAGGATGAGCGTGAGGGGCGTGCGCGTCTCGTGACTGAGGTTAGCAAAGAGGCGCCGCTGCTGCTGGTTGGCGACTTCGAGCGCTTCGGCCTGCCGGGCCGTCTGCGCCTGTTCTCGGGTGAGGTCGCTGGTCCGGTTTGCCACCTCGATGCGCAGCCTCCGCGCGCGGGCGCGCGCCTCGGTCGTTCGCCACTGGACGAGGGCGCCGATGGTCCCCAGCACTCCTGCAACGAGCAGCAGCTGGAACCACCAGGTAGCCCACCACGGAGGTGGCAGCACAAGGCGCGCCAGCGTCACGTCGTCGCTCCAGACGCCGTAGGCGCTGCGAGCACGTACACGAAACGCATAGGAGCCTGGAGGCAGGTGCGTGTACCGGGCCTCGCGGCTCGCCGTGAGAGGCTGCCAGTCCGCATCGGCCCCGTCGAGGATGAACTGGTAGCGGTTCTCCTCTGGCGCGGCGTAGTGCAAGCCGACGTACTCGAACGAGAGCACGTCTTGGTCGGACCGTAGGCGCAGTGACTCTCCGTCGTCCAGCATTGCGGCAAGCGCACCGGGACCTGGTACAAGGACGTCGGCGCCGGCAACGATCCGCCGAAGCTGCACAGCGGGCGGGTATGGGTTGTCGCGCAGCCGTGACGGCTTGAATACGTTGAGCCCGTCGATTCCGCCGAACATCAGGGTCCCATCGGCTGCTTTGTGGTAGGCCCCACGGTTGAACTCGCGGCCTTGCACCCCACGTGTTGCGCTGAGCGTGGTCACGGCGCCAGTAGCCGGGTCGAGGCGCGCGAGGCCGCCGTTGGTGCTCACCCAGACGTACCCCGTGTCGTCCACAAGCACGCCGTTGACGAAGTTGTTGGGGAGCAGCGAGTTGGACCGGGAGTAGCGTGTCGCTTGCCCGGTCGCCACGTCGAAGCGCGCGACGCCGGCGGCGCTGCCGAGCCAGAGCACGGAGTCGCCCTGTGCCGCGACGGCCTGGAGAGCGTCGTTCGGGATCGAGGCGGGGTCGGCGGGGTCGTGCCGGAACGAGGCGCGGGCGCCCGTTCGCGGGTCGTAGCGGAGGAGGCCGTCGTTCGAGGCGAGCCAGAGCACGCCGTCGGCGGCTTCGTGGACCGCGCGTACGATCGTGGGGAGGCTCTCCTCGAACTGCCCGGTCACCGGATCAAGCGTGGCGAGGACGCTGCCCCCTACCCACAGAGTGCCCGCCTGGTCCTCGTGCACGAACGCTGGGCGCCAGATACCATAGGCCGCGCTGGGGAATAGGTAAGTCTGCGCCACGGCGCCCGAGACGGTGTGCCGCCGCACGCCCCACTGTACCACCGACCACAGCCGCCCTTGCCGGTCGAAGTCGAGGCCGTACACCGTGGCGTCGTCCTGGTTGGTCCAGGGGACCCCCGGCGGCGGCGCAGGCAGCGGGTAGCGGGTCACCGTGCCGGTCACGCGGTCGATGCGGTTCAGGCCTTGCGAGTTCAAGCCCGCCCAAATCGCAAGCGAGTCCGACGCGATCGAGCGGAGACTCGGTGAGGCCAGAGCACCGGGCTCACTGCGGTAGACGCCGATGGGCGAGGTCTGGAAGTCCGCGTAGGCCACCCCACTGCCTGCCGTGGCGATCCAGAACATCCCTGCGGAGTCGTAGAGCACATCCAGCGCGGGGGCCTGCGGCAGGTTGATCGCGTTGCCCGGAGCGTTCGAGCGCACCGTGATGACCTGCTCGGTGTTCGTGTCGAAGAGCACAAACCCTTCGGGGGTGGAGAGCCACAGCCACCCGTTCGGCTCAGCAAAAAGCGTCTCGATCGGCTGCTGGAGCAGCGCCGCATCGAAGGCCTGTGCCGTTCCGGTACCTGGATTGTAGGCGCGCAGCCCGTCAGAAGTACCCATCCACAAACGGCCTTCGCGGTCGTGCAAGCTGACCACGCTCACTCCCGACGCTTCCACGCCAGCGAGGTCCTGACGCCGGAGCACGCGTGTGCCCGGGGCCACGTGGTAGAGCCGCCCGTTTTGCATACCCACCCAGAGGCCGCCCCCCTCGGCGTCCGCGAGCGCCGTGACGCTAAAGCGGCCGCCATCCCGCAGGTGCACTAGCGCTCCCGTCGCCGGGTCGCGCCGCACGAGGCCGTCGGCAGTTCCGATCCACAGCGCACCATCCGCACTCTGGTGGAGGGCGTTGACCTGGCCGTTGGGAAGATGCGCGGCGTCGGGCACACCGACCGGGATGCGCTCGAACTGCTGCGTGCTCGGTAGGAAACGCGCGGCCCCGGCGCTGTTCATCCCTACCCACAGGGTGCCGTCGCGGGCCACGAGCAGAGCACGCACGACCGGATCCGGCAAGGAAGCCGGGTCGTCCGGGTCTAGCTCGAAGACATCGAACTGATACCCGTCGTAGCGCGCTAGGCCGCCTGCCGTGCCAAACCAAAGGAAGCCGAGCGAATCACGAGCTACGGACGTCGCGAACGTCTGCGGCAAGCCGTCTTCGATCGTCAGATGCTCGAAACGCAAATCCGCACGCTGCGCGGCACCGCTTCCGACCGTCAGCGCGCCCAGCAATATGCAACCAATCCAGCGACCCAGCACCTTACCCCAGGGTACACGCTCTAACGACTTAGCCTCGCCGTCAGAATACGCACGGGCCCGGCTCGCTGCTAGACTTTTTGACAGTATTCAGGCCGCGAATCGTCGCAGAGTCAGCAGGTCGCTGGGGCGTCACCAAATTGCTCCCTTCGAGGAGACTGTCACGCCCGGTCCTTCGCCGCGAATCGCCGTAGTTTCTCGCCGTCTGCTTCGCTCATCAACCCCCGCCGCCATGGGCCGCGTCATCCAAACCGGCGACACGCCCGCCAAGCGCCGTCGCGCTCACCAGCGCTCGTGCGCCGAAGTCCTCCGCCTGCTTGCCCAGAACGCGGGCCTCGCCACGGGTCGCTTCGACGAGGAGGCGCGCGACATGGTAGCCTTCCTCGTCCACAACCTGCGCGGCATCTACCGCACCATCGACGAGAGCGCGCACGCCTGGGACGAGCGCAACTACTGGAAGAAGTCCGAGAAGCTGCGCGCCGACTGGCTCTGGGCGCGCTACGCCGCCGACGACCTCGAAGCGCTGCTGCTGGCGCAGGACTGGGCAGCCATCCCGCCCGCGCTGATTGCCCTCGTACCACGCTTCCAGGACGTGACCGTGACCAAGCTCACCCGCGACTCCGACTGGTGGTGCGGCGCCTACCGTGCATTGCAAAAAGCAGCGGCGAAGAAAGGGGAGGCGTAATGGGGCCGGTGCTCGTTTGCATCGCCGGTGCATTCCGGCACTCGTCCTGATCGGCGGCCTCGTCTGGCATGGCGTCACGCGGGCGCGCACCCGGGCGCACCAGCATAGCGGTTAGTAGCGAGCCGCCTCAATCGAACAGTGCGCCGCTGGCCAGGCGTGTCGGGAGCGTGCCAGTGGCGTCGAGGAGCGTGAGCACGGCCACGTTGTAGGCGCGGACCGCAGCGAGTTCAGCGGCGCGGGCGTCGAGGTCGGCGCGGACAGCAGCGACGAGGTTGTCCGTCGTCCCGAAGCCGAGGTCGGCGTTGATCTGCTCGGTGCGCAGCCAGTCGCCCGCGATGGAGGTCGCTTCCTGGCGAGACACAAGCGCCTCCTCGGCGATCACGAGTTGCCGGTAGGCCTCCTCGACGTCGAACAGGATGAGTTGCTCGGCGGCGGTGCGCTGGGCGCGGACCTCGTCGCGCTCGGCGATAGCCTGGGCGACCTTGGCGCGCGTCTGGTGGTAGGCGAGGTTGAGGCGAATGCCCACGCCAGCGCGGAGGCCCGTCCCCAGGAAATCATCGGAGACGTAGGGGTTGGCCTGCTGCCGACGTCCGGCCGCATAACGTCCGCCCTGGGTGATGCTGAGGAAGAGCTTCGGGTAGAAATCGGAGCGCGCCACCCGGACGAGCGCGTCGCGCGCGGCATAGCCTGCCTGCGCCCGGCGCATCTCCGAGCGCTGTGCCAGCGCGACGTCCTGGTAGACACCAAGGGCGTCCCGTTGAAAGGTCACCGCCGTGAGGTCGAGGTCGGCGGGCACGACGACGGCGTTGGGCGTGAGCACCTGCCGGGCGAGCGCGATCCGCGCCAGCGCCGCCTGCTCGCGCACTTCGGCTACCTGGCGGCGGTACTCCTGCTCGAAGAGCCGCAGTTGAAAGAGGTCGGCGTCGTCCACGTCCGGATCGCCCTCGTCGAGGAGCGCCTGAAGCTCGCGCTGCGCCACGCTGAGCGCATCGCCCGCCTCCGCGGTGAGCGCGTCGAGGCGCTGCGTGAGCAGGAGCGTGTAGTAGAGGTCGCCGGTCCGCAGCGCGACCTCGCTTGCCTTCTGGTCCACCTCCGCCGCTTCCAGACGGACACCGGCCTCCGCCGCAGCGATCTGCCCGCCCAACTCACCCGCGGTGTAGAGCGGCTGGAGGAGTTCGACCTCGTACTGGTTGTAGGGCCGCGGGTCAGCCCAGTCGTTGCGGAGTTCGGAGTTGAGGTACTGCGCGTTGGGATCCAGCACCGGGTCGACTCCTCTCAGGCCGGGTGCGACGGCATGGCCGGTGGTGAGCGTGAACTCGGTGGCATAGCGCGAGCGCCGCGCCTGCTGCGCGCGGGCCTCGGCGAAGTCCTGCCCCGCTGCTTCGATGGCAACCTCCGGGCTGTCGTTGAGCGCGCGCTGCATGGCCTCGGCGAGGTCGAGGCGGAGCGTGTCCGGCGAGGCGGACGGCTGGGCCGCCGCGAGCGGGGCCGTGAGCAGGAGCAGCAGGAGCAGGCGCATGAAACGAAACCGAAGGCTGATGGACGACGGCCGCAAAGTACCCGCGCGGTGCGAGTCGAGGACGAACCGAAGTCCCGGACAGCCGAGCCGCGACGCCGACGGGTAACGCCGCCGCGATTCTTCGCTTGACACGGCACCAGCCCACCAGCACCTTTACAGACCACCATCCCCCTCGCCTGATGTCCTCCAGCAGTCCCCAATCGCTCGGCGCCGTGCTCCAGTCCGTCATCGACCGGATGGGCGCCCGGCAACGCATCGACGAGGTGCGGGCCATCGAGCAGTGGGCGCACCTCGCCGGGCCGACGGTCAACGGCGTCACGTCGAAGGTGTGGGTGCGCGAGGGCGTGCTGTTCGTGCACCTCACCTCGGCGATGTGGCGGCACCAGCTCCACCTCCAGCGCGAGCGCTGGCGCGAGCGGCTCAACCAGCACCTCGGCCGCGAGGTCATCCGCGAGATCGTGTTCCGGTAGACGCAACGAGGCCACCGCGTCGGAACGCAGTAGCCTCGGTGTCGAGAACGTACAGCAGGGTATCACTCCACTCTTGGAGCTTGTCGCTGCCGTAGCATCTGAACGCTTCCTAGTGCGAGGGCACTTGCGAACACGATGAGCGGAAACGTCTCACCGCGCGCGAAGAGTGCATAACCAACGTAGAGCGCGAGCGGGGCCGCGATGGCGAGCCGCCACGAGGCGGGCAGCCGCTTCGAACCCACGTATATGCCTGTGAGGATGAGCGCGATGAGAAGAATTGAGATCCATTCCATGGCAATATGGCGTTTAGTTTTTGTCTGGCCGGCCGTTCCGTGATCAGCATTCTGCACAGAAGCCACAGTAGCACGATACACCGCAAAGCGTTGCCACGATGATAGTCGGAGAAGCTAGCCCACACGCTATAGCACAGGCGTAGCCGCCTAGCCCACAGCCATCTTCTTTCGCCGCAAATGCGGTGCGAGCGCTGTCTGCAACGAGAGAAGCCACGAGGTCGAGTTGGTCTGTACCCTGAGCACAACCCTGACGAGCTTCTTCTACAACTTCGTTCGGGTACTCATCGCGCAGCGTCTCAAACGCTTGCGAATAGGTCTGGTCTAGCAAAGACACCTCGGAGGGAGAGAGCGCGATCGATTCATACATCGCGTCATAGTTCTCGGCAGCATAATCGGCTTTCAGCTGCGCGATGTCTGCGCCGCTGCCGACGGCTGCCGACGGCTGCCGACAGGTGATTGTAGACCGTGCGCTGCGTCTACAGCATGGTCCTATAGGCTGGATGCTCGGCAATGCTGACGGAAGAACTAGCGCTTAAGCTCTGAACATTTGGCCCTGTCGGAGCTTGTTCGTCACATCCTGCAAACAGCGATATCGCTAGGCATAGCATCAGAGCCAGAGCACTACTGACGCTCGTAAGGTGGGGGGATTAGATTTAGCATCTGTGAGTAGTTGTAGATGAACCAGACTCCTCGAGTAGGAAGCCGTTACCCAAACTGTAATCAACTCAGACTACAATGTCGACTTTCATCTAGTTACTTCTTTGGAGTAGGCACCTATAGTCCCAAGCCAATACCAAGTCGCACGCTCGGGTCCTGTGCGCCGAGTTCGCCGTAGACCACGAGGCCGCTCTCGAACTGGTAGGCGCCGCGCACGAACGGATCGATGAAGACGCGAAACGCGCGGGCGCGGCTGGCCGCCGTCTGCTCGTAGAGCGCGAAGAGGAACGACGGCCCGAAGCGCAGACCCACGTCGAGGTCGGCACGCTCGGCGTTGAGCGCGCCGGTGAGGTTGCCGGCCCGCAGCACCCGAATGCTCCCACCGACGCCCGCCGCGATGCGCAGTTCGCCATCGGCGCCATCCTTGCGCGGGGTGAAGCCCGCGTAGAACGTCGCCTCGCGCGTGAGGAGCGTTGCGAGGGGGAGCGCATAGCTCGCCTGCAGGCCGATGCCGGGGACCGTCCCCGCGCCCAGCCACAGCACCGGCGCGTCGGGAATGCCGAGCGTCTCCTGTGCCACCGCAGAAGTCGGACCGAGAAGGAGCAGGACGAGCAGCGCGCGGCGCATCGGTTTGGGGCGGGCGTGTGGTGAGCAAAACCAGTCGCGATAGAGTACGCACAAGCCCTGCCAAGAGCGCGCCGTCGAATCCGGTCCTCCCAGTACCCCCGTCCCCTCACCACCGGCTTCTTCGCCGAGAATCAGAGGCGCTGGCGCGACCACTTCACCGGGGCAACGTATGCTGCCCGGCTGTGGCTTCAGCTACCTCCACACGTTCACACCCTCACACCTGCACACAGAACCATGGCGCTGCGCGTCGGCATCGTAGGCCTCCCCAACGTCGGCAAGTCCACGCTCTTCAACGCGCTCAGCGAGGCGGGCGCGGAGGCGGCGAACTACCCCTTCTGCACCATCGAGCCGAACGTAGGCGTGGTGCCGGTCCCGGACACGCGCCTCGACCGGCTCACCGAGCTCGCGGACTCCGCGCAGACGATCCCCGCCGTGATCGAGTTTGTGGACATCGCCGGGCTCGTGGCGGGCGCGTCCAAGGGCGAGGGCCTCGGCAACCAGTTCCTCAGCCACATCCGCGAGGTCGACGCCATCGTGCACGTCGTCCGCTGCTTCGACGACACCAACGTGGTCCACGTCAGCGGCTCCGTCGACCCCGCGCGCGACATCGAGGTCATCGACACGGAGCTGATCCTGAAAGACCTCGACACCGTCGCCAAGCGCATCGACCGCGTGCGCAAGCAGGTCAAGGTCGGCGACAAGGACGCGAAGGCGGAACTGACCTTCCTCGAACGCCTCGACGCGCACCTCGCCGAGGGCCTACCCGCGCGCACGCTGGAGACGACGGACCAGGAGCGCGACTTCCTGCGCCCAATGTTTTTGCTCACGAGTAAGCCGGTTCTTTACGCGGCCAACGTGGCCGAGGAAGACCTGCTGGACGGCAACGCCTACGTCGAGCAGGTCCGCGCGCTCGCGGAGAAGGAGGGCGCGGGCGTGGTGGTCGTCTCTGCCGAGTTCGAGGCGCAGCTCGCCGACCTCGACGACGAGGACCGCGCCGAATTCCTGGCGACGGCGGGCGTGGAGACGCCGGGCCTCGAACGCCTCGTGCGCGCCGCCTACGCGCTCCTCGGGCTCATCACCTACTTCACCGCCGGGCCGAAGGAGTCGCGCGCCTGGACGATCACGCGCGGCACGAAGGCCCCGCAGGCCGCGGGCGTGATCCACTCCGACTTCGAGCGCGGCTTCATCCGCGCCGAGACGATCAAATTCGCTGCCTACGACCAGCACGGCTCCGAGGCCGCCGCCCGCGACGCCGGCGCGATGCGCTCCGAGGGCAAAGAGTACGTCGTGGAAGACGGCGACGTGCTGCTCTTCCGCTTCAACGTGTAGTCTTCAACGCGTCCCCCCCTCCGATGCGCTGTTGGTTGCTCGTGCTCGTGCTCGCCGTCGCCGCGTGCGACCGTGCGGACTTGGGCGCAGCGGCCGACGAGGACAGCCCGCTCGATACCGTCGTAGGCACGTTCGAGGCCGAGGCGGGCAGCCTGCTCGGTGGCGGCTATGAGCGCCTGGAGGGCATCGCCCGCTTCTCCGTGGTCGAGACGCCCGGGGCCCCGACCGTACTCGTCGTGCGCCTCCGCTCGATCCTCGAGGACATCGTCCAGCCCGACTCGGTGGTCGTGGATACCTCGTTCGTGGACCTCGCTATCGGTCAGGCGACGGGGCCACCGATTGGCATCTACCCCATTGCCGACCTCGCCAAGGTCGCCGCCGCTACGGACACGACCTTCGCCGCGTGCTACCGGACTCGCGCGTTTCCCGACGGGGCCTACCGCTCCGACGTCGGCACCGTCGAGATCGTAGCAAGCGGCGAGCGCCTCATCGGCACGTTCGACGTGGAGGTCTACGCGCGCTACCGGACCAACACGGGCGCGACTGAGCGCCGCGTCCTGCCGATCACCGGACAGTTCGACGCGCTGACGGAGCGCCCGGATGAACTAGACGCCGCTGCCGTGTTTCGATGCCGCACGGACGGGTGAGGCGAACAGCTGGACGGAACGCCCGAACACGGATAGGTCCGCAGTATCGCGTATGCTAATTTTTTAGCATAAGGAGTAACTTAAGTCATGAGGCTCCGTACGGCGTCAGCGTTCTCGGGCACCCGCCTCTCACCTTCGGATCGCTCACCCCATGATCAACGCCCTGACTCGCCGCGCCGTGCTCCTTCCTGTGCTTTTCCTCACTGCGTGCAACGTGGCCCCGCAGACGGAAGACATCGCAGGGGTCTCGGCCGAGCGCGCCCTCGAGTTGGACCGCGCCCTTGCCGACGTGATGGAGCAGCACGAGATCAACACGGCCGGCATCGCTGTCATCAAACAAGGCGACGTCGTCTGGAGCACCTACTACGGCCAGCAATCACCGGGCATCCCAGCGTCCAGCCAGACTTTGTTCAACGTCGCTTCGCTGACCAAGACGGTGGTTGCGGAGACCGTGCTCCGGCTCGCCGCCGACGGCGAACTGTCGCTCGACGAGTCCATGTCCACGCACTGGCTCGACCCCGACCTGGAGGACGATCCGCGGCATGAGCAACTCACGCCCCGCATGGCGCTGTCCCACACCACCGGGTTCATGAACTGGCGGTACTTCTCAGAGGACGGCACGCTGGGGTTCGTCAGCGAGCCCGGAACGCGCCACGGCTACTCAGGCGAAGGGTTCAACTACCTCGCCCGGTTCGCCGAGGCCAAGCTCGGCGAGCCCTTCGAGGACCTGGCGCAGCGCTATGTCTTCGAGCCCGCGGGCGTCAGCGATGCGGCGCTGAGCGTGCAGCCCGATCTCTTCGAGCGGATCGCGCAGCCGCTGGACGCAGACGGGCAGTTCCCTGGTCACTATTGCCGCCCAGAAGGGCGGTGCCGAGATACCGGGAGCTTCTCTGCCGCGGGCGGTATGGTGATCACCTTGGAGGACTTTGCCCGCTTCCTGATCGCGACGATGTCTGGCGACGGCTTGACGTCCGACCTCCTGACCGAGCGCAACACCATGCATTCCGACCAGGAGTTGATCGACTGCAACCCGGTCCCCGAAGCACTATGCCCGACACGCGTTGGGTATGGCCTGGGGTGGAATATCTACGAGGTGGAGGACGCCAAGACCATCGGCCACCGCGGCTCGGATTGGTCGATGGTGACCCTAGCGTACTACTACGAAGACAGCCAGGACGCCCTCGTCGTACTGTTCAACGCCCCCAACCCCGCCGGAATGGCGGCGATGGTGGACGTGCTTCGACTGCTCGACCCCGACTCGCCGGAGTTGCACGGCTACATCGCCCGGCGAGACCGCACGCGAGGCTGAGGTACCCGTGTGGGCTAAACAGCGCGTGGGACGACCGCAGGGTCGTACGTTGGAGGGTCGTCCTCGTCACGTAGCCCTGGTCCCATGCGCTGGTTGCCGTTTGCCATCGCCTTGTTCATTGTTGCCGCTCCTGTTTGGGGGCAAGCCGGTCCTCGCTTCGAGGACGGCCAGGCGCAGATCGTCCCCGACTTCGAAGACGCCGACGCCTGGATCCGCGAGGAGCTCTGGGTCGAGACCGAGTCCGACTCCGATGGCGACGGTACGATGGACCGCGTGCACGTGGCCGTCGTGCGGCCTGCGCAGACCGAGACGGAAGGACTGAAGGTGCCCGTCGTCTACGAGACGAGCCCGTATTTCGCAGGCACAGCAGGCAACGAGCCGGGCCTGTTCTGGAACGTCGAGCACGAGATTGGCGAGGTGCCACCGCCGCGCAACGTCGGACCAGACGTGCCGCTGCGAGCACGGCCTGGCATCGCCGGGAGCCACATCCAGACGTGGGTGCCACGTGGCTTTGCCGTCGTCCACTCGTCGTCGCCAGGCACGGGGCTCTCGCAGGGCTGCCCGACGGTCGGCGGTCCAAACGAGTCGCTCGCACCGAAGGCCGTCGTGGACTGGCTCAACGGGCGCGCGCGGGGCTTCACGCAGCCCGAGGGCGGCGAGGCCGTCACCGCCGAGTGGAGTACGGGCAAGGTGGGCATGACAGGCACGTCGTACAACGGCACGCTCCCGCTCGCGGCAGCCACCACCGGCGTCGAAGGGCTGGAGGCCATCATCCCTGTCGCGCCCAACACGTCGTACTACCACTACTACCGCTCCTACGGCCTCGTCCGGCATCCCGGCGGTTACCTCGGCGAGGACATCGACGTGCTCTACGACTTCATCCACTCGCGCGACTCCGACCGCCGCGCCTACTGCGACGCGACCGTCCGCGACTCCGAGATGGCCGAGGGCATGGACCGCCTCACCGGCGACTACAACGACTTCTGGGCGGGCCGCGACTACCTCAACGTCATCGACGACGTGCAGGCGGCCACGCTCATGGCACACGCCTTCAACGACTGGAACGTGATGCCCGAGCACAGCTACCGCATCACCGAGGCGCTCAAGGCGCGCGGTGTGCCGGTGCAGATCTACTACCACCAGGGCGGCCACGGCGGCCCGCCGCCGCTGGAGCGCATGAACCGCTGGTTCACCCGCTACCTCTACGGCGTCGAGAACGGCGTGGAGGACGACCCCAAAGCCTGGATCGTGCGCGAGGACGACGACCGCCAGGAGCCGACGCCCTACGCCGACTACCCGAACCCGGACGCAGCGCCCGTCACGCTCTACCCTGTCGCTGCTGAGACGATGGCCGACGGCTCTGCTGATGATTCGGGAGCGACGCTGCACGGCGTCGGTACGCTGTCCCTCACGGATGCGCCCGATCAGGGCGTCGCGACGGTGACCGACAACGTCTCGTTCGGCGGGCGGGCGCTCTCGGCAGCCGAGTGGACCGAGCACCGGCTGCTCTTCGTCACACCGGAGTTGGCCGCGCCGTTGCACCTCTCGGGCGTCCCGCGCATCCAGCTCCGCGTGGCGTCCGACGAGCCCGCCGTCAACCTCTCCGTGTGGCTCGTATCGCTCCCGTGGACCGATGGGCGGCGTGCCCGCGGCGGCATCGTCACGCGCGGTTGGGCCGATCCGCAGAACTTCATCGCGTCTGCGGAGGGCGTGCTCACCGAGAGTGAACCGCTCACGCCGGGCGACTTTGTGGAGGTGACCTACGAGCTCCAGCCCGACGACCAGATCATCGCCGAAGGCCAGCGCCTCGGCCTGCTCGTCTTCGCCAGCGACCGCGACTACACGCTCTGGCCCGACCCCGGCACGAAGCTGATGGTCGACCTCGACGCGACGGCGCTTGACCTGCCGGTCGTCGGCGGCGCGGCCGCACTCAATGCGGCGTTCGACGGCGAGTAGGGCGTCCTACCCTGCGCAGAACTCGTCCAGGAGCGCCTGGGCATCAGCGCTGCGAGGACCCTGCTCTCGGACGACCCGCTCGAAGGCTACGCAAGCTTCGGGGCGACGGTCCTGGTAGAGGCGAATCGCACCAACAGCGAATTCGGCGTCGAGGGCGAGGTCGGGGGCGACGAGGTCCTGGGCGGTGACGTCCCGGAGGAGCACGGCGGCGCGATCCAGGCCAGCGCTGTCGTACCCGTCGAACAGACCAAGCACACCGGGCGCGTAGGCGGCGTCTACCTCGGCGAGGGCGTCGGCATACGCATCGCGGACGACTTCATACGAGAGCGTAGCGGCAGTCGTGTCGCTGGGAGAGGCACCGCGCACCGGCGCACGCAAAATTGGGAGGGCCGCCGTCACACTCTCCAGGTCGGCGCGCTGCTGATAGGCCGGCTGTAGCAGGGGCTCGGCAGCGAACAGCCCGATGCCCGCCACTGCAACGAGCACCACCGCTGCGACGGCCCATCGCGGGAAAGCGACACGGCGGAGCGGACGTGCCTGGCGCGCTGCGGGGCGGTCGATCGCGCGGGCCGGTGGATCTGGACGCGGTACAGCCGTGAGCGCCGGGGCATCGAGGCGGTGCCCCGTCAGCCGCTCGAACTGCGCGAGCGGTGACTCGCTTGCTTCGTGCAGAGCCTTGAGGCGGGCTTGCATGCGCTCGTAGGTCGCGCGCAGCGTGGGGTCAGCCTTCAGGGCCGCTTCAACGCGGGTTTGTTGCGCCTGGGTCTCCTCGGTCTGCGCTCCGAAGTGACGCGCTACAAGCGTCTCGGCGAGGTCTTCGTCGGTGAGGGTGGCGCGGGCACGGAGCCGCTCCGCAAGGGCGTGCAGGCGTTTCGCGTCGTCCAGGAGCAGGCGGAGGGTAGGGTTGGCAGCCACATACGCCTCCACCTCGGCCTGCTCGGTAGGCGAGAGACTGGCGTAGAGCGTAATTTTTTCTTCAGGCGTCATCAGTCCAGGAGGTGACCGCCGCGGGAGCGCGACAGCCAACGGCAACTGCTATGCATTGCGCCAAAACGGAGCGTCGGGGCGCATGAGGACGAGGTGGAGAGCGCGGTGGAGTCCGAGACTGAGCGGATTCAGCCTGGTAGACCCCTGTGCAGGCGGCGCATAACCTCGACGGTAAAAAAAGTCGATCACCATTCGTCCCACAGGGCCCGCACGGCGACGTCCTCGCGCAGCCGTGAGATTGCTTTGTTCACGTAGGTCCGGACGCTTGCCAGGGGCCTCCCGGTTGCTTCGGCAATCGCATCGTAGGCCTCGCGCTGAAGCAGTCTGCGCCGTGCAACCTCTTGCAGCGACGGCGGCAACCGGCCGATGGCACCATTCAGGGTATGGCGGATTACTGCGCGGTCGAGGTGCTCGGCGGCCTCCGGTTGGCTCGGCTCCAGGTGGGCGTCCTCGTCCAGGGCCGTGGTTCGACGGCTGCTACCGCGGAGGAAGTTGAGGAAGGTGTTGCGGCAGATCTTGCTCACCCACGCGGCGAAGCGGGCCGGGTCCTGCACGCGGCCGTAGTTCTGCCGGGCACGCATGAACGCCTTTTCGACGAGCGCGTCGATGTCGGTGATGCCCATCGATTCCTCGCGGAGGAACTTCGTGTGGTAGTAGCGCAGCACGTAGGCATAGGTCCAGAGATCGACCGTCTTGGCCGCGGGCGTCTGCGCAGCACCGGTGCCGGCAGACGCCGCGCGCATGGCGGCGAAGGCGGCGTTGGCCTCGTCGTAGGCGTCGAGAAGAAAGGGGAGCTGGGCGCACAACGCGTCGAGCGCGCGCCGGTGGGCCTGGGAGGACATACGGCCACAAGTGAGGTGGGAGCGGCAAGATACCGCGCCGTACGGTTTTTCCCGAACGACCGCTGCCGCGGTCTCCCATCGCCAATGCGCCTACTCTTCACGGACCCTGCCCAGGCCGTGCGTCTATATTTGAAGGCTCTGCGTGTCGCATAGAGGTCGGCTATCCCGTGCAGGTTGTCCCTCGCCACGCGCCCCCAGGCGCATCCGTCGCGCCGTCCCCCGACTCCGAACGTCCAGACCCGGACCTCCAGACTCAGACCCATGGACCACAATTCGTTCAAGACCTTCAGCGCCAAGCCCGCCGAGGTGGAGCGCCGCTGGCTCGTCATCGACGGCGAGAACCAGGTGGTCGGGCGCCTCGCCGCGCAGGTGGCCACGCTGCTGCGCGGGAAGCACAAGCCGACCTACACCCCCCACGTCGACACCGGCGACTTCGTCGTGATCGTGAACGCCGACAAGGTGCGCTTCACGGGCAAGAAAGAAACCGCCAAGCAGTACTTCCGCCACTCGGGCTATCCCGGCGGCGCGACCTACACGACGCCGAAGGAGTACCGCCAGAAGAAGCCGACCTTCATCGTCGAGAACGCCGTGCGCGGCATGCTGCCCAAGACCAAGCTCGGTCGGCAGATGATCAAGAAGCTCAAGGTCTACGCTGGCCCCGAGCACCCGCACGACGCCCAGCAGCCCGAATCGTTCGACCTCAACCAGTAGCAAGTGCCAAGTAGCAGGTGCCACGAGACGATGTCCGGCTGCTTGCTCCCTTGCCACTTGAGACTTGTCCCTTGACACTCTTCTCATGGCAGTTTCCACCCAGTACCAGGCCATCGGCCGCCGCAAGACCTCGACGGCGCGCGTCTACCTGCGCCCAGGCACCGGCACCGTGACGGTCAACCACCGTCCGCTAGAGCAATACCTCCCCACCGAGATCCGCCGCAAGGCCCTCCTCGCCCCGCTCGACGCGACGGGCACCCTGGGCCAGTTCGACGTGCTGATCAACGTGAAGGGCGGCGGCCTCTCCGGCCAGGCCGAAGCGTCGCAGCTCGGCATCGCGCGCGCACTCGTGCGGTTCAACGAAGAGCTGCGCAGCCCGCTCCGCCAAGGCGGCTACCTCACGCGTGACCCCCGCATGGTCGAGCGCAAGAAGCCCGGCCAGCCGAAGGCCCGCAAGCAGTTCCAGTTCTCGAAGCGCTAAACGCTTCAGTGGCGAGAGCCAAGTGTCACGCAGCAAGAGTTGCCTCTTGTCACGTGCTTCTTGGCACCTGTCACTCTCCTCATCCCTCACTCCGCTCGATGCCGCAGCGGGTGTCCGGGCCGAGCGTCGGTCCGGATCGCAGGCGGCGCGTGACAGCGGGGGTGGCCCAACCCGACACGACCCATGGCACGAGTATCCCTCGAAGACCTGCTGCGCGCAGGCTCCCACTTTGGTCACCTGACCAGCCGGTGGAATCCGAAGATGAAGTCCTACATCTTCATGGAGCGCAACGGCATTCACATCATCGACCTCAAGCAGACGCAGGCGATGCTGGACGAGGCTGCCAACGCGGCCGCCCGCTTCGCCGGGCGCGGCAAAGACATCCTCTTCGTCGGCACCAAGAAGCAGGCGCAGGAGATCATCAAGACCGAGGCGGAGCGCTGCGGCATGCCCTTCGTGGCGGATCGCTGGCTCGGCGGCATGATGACCAACTTCCAGACGATGCGAAAGTCGATCCGCCGGATGGAGACGCTTCAGCGCCAGGAGCAGGACGGCACCTTCCAGCAGCTCAAGAAGAAGGAGCGGCTCATGCGCCGCCGCGAGACCGAGAAGCTCGACCGTGTGCTCGGTGGCATCGCCCAGATGGGCCGCCTGCCCGGCGCCATCTTCATCGTCGACATCCGCCGCGAGCACATCGCCGTGGATGAGGCCCGCAAGCTCGGCATCCCCGTCATCGCGATGGTGGACACGAACGTCGATCCTGACCTCGTGGACTTCCCGGTCCCGGCCAACGACGATGCGATGAAGTCCATCCAGCTCGCCACGCGCACCATCGCGGACGCCGTGATGGAAGGCCGCAAGGCGAGCGAGCTGAAGCGGGCCGAGGAGTCCGCCGAAGCCCAGAAGCGCGCCCAAGACGCCGCTGAGCAGGAGGAAGCCACCGCCGACGCCTAGGCCCACTCTCCCAGCATACTCCCGGGGGCGGTCCGCGATGCGAGCCGCCCCCTTCGTCTGCCTACAACCTGCGGCAGGAAGCCCTTTCACACGTTCTCCCCGCCGCGCGCCAAAACCCGCCGACGGGCGGTGCGTACCCCAACCGCTATACCCGCCCCACATTTAAACCGACGTACGATACTCATGAGCATCAAAGCTGCTGACGTAAAACGACTCCGCGACGCCACCGGCGTTGGCATGATGGACTGCAAGAAGGCCCTCGTGGAGGCCGACGGCGACTTCGAGAAGGCCGTGGAGATTCTCCGCAAGAAGGGCCAGAAGGTCGCCGCCAAGCGCGCCGACCGCGACGCCACCGAGGGCGTCATCGCCACGGCCCTCGC
Organism: Bacteroidota bacterium; assembly: GCA_039821555.1. Classification (NCBI taxonomy): domain Bacteria; kingdom Pseudomonadati; phylum Bacteroidota; species Bacteroidota bacterium. The sequence continues at coordinate 33,192 of JBCBNX010000017.1, read as the reverse complement.
CGACGACCGCACCACCGGCGTGATCGTGGAGGTCAACTCCGAGACCGACTTCGTGGCCCGCAACGAGGAGTTCGTCGCGTTTGCCGACCGCATCGCGGTGCTGGCCCTCGCCGAGCGTCCCGCTGACCTCGCCGCCCTCCGCGCGCTCGACCTCGACGGCCAGACCGTGGAGGCCGCGCAGACCGAGATGACCGGCAAGATCGGCGAGAAGATCGAGGTCAGCCGCTACGCGCTGATGAGCGCCGACAACGGCGAAGTCGTCGCCTACGTCCACCCCGGCGCCAAGCTCGGCGTGCTCGTGCAGATGACCGGCTCGAACGGCGTGCAGGACACCGGCCGCGACGTCGCGATGCAGGTCGCCGCGATGAACCCGATCGCTGCCACCCGCGACGACGTGCCCGAGGAGGTCAAGCAGAAGGAGCTCGAGATCGGCCGCGAGCTGGCGATCAACGAAGGCAAGCCCGAGCAGATCGTCGACCGCATCGCGACGGGCAAGCTGGAACGCTACTTCAAGGACAACGTGCTCGTCGAGCAGCCCTTCGTCAAGGACTCGTCCATGACCGTCAAGGACATGCTCAAGAAGAGCGAGGCCGGTGTGATCGGCTACGTCCGCTTCGCGCTCGGCGCGTAACGCGAATCCCCCCGCAAGGAGGCGCTTCGGCTGACAAGCTGAGGCGCCTTCTTGCTAGACAGGGGGCCCCTCCACCGTACCTTCCCTCCGCCCTTCTCCTCGTCCGCCCCGCACCATGTCTGACGCCCCTGCCCTCCGCTATCGCCGCGTGCTCCTCAAGTTCAGCGGCGAGGCGCTCCTCGGCGACAAGGCCTTCGGCATCGACCCCGACGTGCTCGACCACTATGCCGCCGAGGTCAAGCAGGCGGTCCACGTGGGGGCTGAGATCGCCATCGTGATCGGCGGTGGCAACATCTTCCGGGGCGTCTCGCCCGCCGGGCGTCACATGGCCAGCCGCGCCCACGCCGACTACATGGGCATGCTCGCGACGATGATCAACGCGATGGCGCTCCAGGACGCGCTGGAGCAGCAGGACCTCGACACGCGCCTGATGTCGGCCATTGAGATGGACACCATCGCCGAGCCGTTCATCCGCCGCCGCGCCGTACGCCACCTCGAAAAGGGCCGCGTGGTCATCTTCGGCGCGGGCACCGGGCACCCCTACTTCTCGACGGACACCGCCGCGAGCCTCCGCGCTGCCGAGGTGGACGCCGAGGTGATCCTCAAAGCCACGAAGGTCGACGGCGTCTACACGGCTGACCCCGAGAAGGACGCCGACGCGCGCCGCTTCGCCACGATCGGGGGCGACGAGGTGCTTCGCCGCAACCTCCGCGTGATGGACATGACCGCGATCACGATGGCGAAGGAGTCGAGCCTCCCGCTGATGGTCTTCGACGGCACCAAGCCCGGCAACCTGCTCCGCACGCTCCGGGGCGAGCCCGTCGGCACGCTCGTCCACTGGACCGCCGACGAGCCAACGTTTGCGAGTACGGCCGTGTAGCGGTGCACTTCGACAAAGCAGCGCGCCACGCCGTTCATACTTTCAGACGTTCTTACCTTCACACCTCTCCCCTTGTCATGATCGACGAACACTTCCAACTCATCCTCGAAGAGGCACGCGATGGGATGCAGAAGTCCATCGAGCACCTCGCGCACGAGCTCGGGCACATCCGCGCGGGCCGCGCCAACCCCGCGATGGTCGAGGACGTGCGTGTGGACGCCTACGGCTCGCAGATGCCGCTCAACCAGGTCGCCACGATCAACGCGCCGCAGTCGGACCTGATCGTGATCCAGCCGTGGGACAAGTCGATGCTCGGCCCTATCGAGCGGGGGATCATGCAGGCCAACCTCGGCCTCAACCCGACCAACGACGGCGTGCTGATCCGCATCGCGATCCCGCCGCTCACGGAGGAGCGTCGCCGCGACCTCACCAAGCAGGCCCGCTCGAAGGCGGAGGACGCCAAGATCGCCGTGCGCAACGTGCGGCGCGGCGCGAAGGACCAGATCGGCAAGACGTTCAAGGCCGAGAGCCTGTCCGAAGACATGCGCTACGAAGCCGAGGACCGGCTTCAGAAAGCCACCGACGAGTACGTCGGCAAGATCGACGCGATGGCCGACAAAAAGGAAGTCGACATCATGACGGTGTAGCGAAGCGCCAGCCCGCTTTTTGAAGGATCTACACTAGGAATCGCAGCGGGGCGCGCTCATATTTCAGACTCCCCGCTCCCGGAGAGGTGCCCGAGTGGTTGAAGGGGCTCGCCTGGAAAGCGAGTGTGCCGGTTATCCCGGTACCGAGGGTTCGAATCCCTCTCTCTCCGCTTTTTTCTGAGGTCTGTGTCGAGCCTCGTTCCAGCGTCCTTGCGGGCTGGTTGCGCCTCCCTCGACCCGGCTTCGGTTCAACCAGAGTACAAGGCTGGTGCCCTCCGGTGCCAGCCTTTTTCTGTAGCGGCTTCCCCCCACCCACCCGCTTGCCCCCCGATGCTTGAGAGCATGACCGGCTTCGGCCGCGGCACCGCCCGCGTCGAGCAGACCGAAGTGACCGTCGAACTACGCTCCGTGAACGGGCGCTTCTGCGAAGTGACGGTGCGCGGCCCGCGGGCGCTCGGGGCCTACGAGGACCAGATCCGCAACGGCCTCCGCGACCGTCTCCAGCGCGGCAAGGTCACCGCCTCGATCACGCTCCAGCAGGCGACCACCGAGGCTCCCCTCAAGGTCAACGTGGCCGCAGCCCAGGGCTACGCCGCGCTCCTGCGCGACCTCCACCAAGCAACAGGGCTCGATGCGCCGATCACACTCGACCAGTTGCTCCGCTTCAACGACGTCCTCGTCCCCGACGAGAGCGACGCGGCCGACGAGACAGCCTGGGCTGCCACACAGCAGGCGCTCGAAGACGCAGCCGCTGCCCTCGAAGCGATGCGCCGCCGGGAAGGCGAAGCGCTCCGCGTCGACCTCGCTGCCCGCGCCGATGTAATCGAAGCCGAGTTGCAGGCTGTGGAGGTGCGCGCGCCCCAGCGCGTCGGGGAGCACCAGGCCACGCTGCGCACGCGCCTCGCTGAACTGCTCGCCGACGACCGCCTCAACCCAGACCGCCTGGAGACTGAGATCGCCATCCTCGCCGACAAGCTCGACGTGACCGAGGAGTGCGTCCGGCTGCACTCGCACCTGGCCGGCTTCCGCGCCGCGCTCGCCTCCGACGAGGCCGTCGGGCGACGACTCAACTTCCTCGCGCAGGAGTTCAACCGCGAGATCAACACCATCGCCTCGAAGGCCAACGACGCCGAGATGGCGGCGCGCGCCGTGACCATGAAGGAGGAGCTGGAGAAGATTCGAGAACAAGTCCAAAACGTCGTATAGAGCCAAAACGTAGCGTAAAGCCGCGCTGTGCCACGCGTAGACTGCACGCCTCCCCTACGTTCTCGCTGCGACCTTCACGCATGAAGCTGATCGTCCTCACGGCCCCGAGCGGCTCGGGCAAGACCACCATCGCCCGCCGGGTGCTGGCGGCCTACCCGCAGCTCTCGTTCTCGGTCTCCGCCACTACGCGCCCCCCGCGCCCCGGCGAAATCGACGGCGTGGACTACGTCTTCCTCACCGAGCACGCGTTCCGGGCTCGCATCAAGACCGGCGCCTTCCTCGAACACGAGGAGGTCTACCCGGGGCGCTTCTACGGCACGCTGCGCGCCGAGGTCGAGCGTCGGGCATCGGAGGGCGGCGTGCTGCTCGACATCGACGTCAAGGGGGCGCTCAACGTGAAGCGGCTCTACGACGCGCAGGCACTCACGCTCTTCGTACGCCCGCCGTCGCTGCAGGTGCTCGCCGAGCGCCTCAGCCGCCGCGCCACGGAGACACCCGAAACGCTCCGCGTCCGCCTCGAACGCGCCGAGCTCGAACTTGGCTACGCCGATAGCTTCGACCACATCGTCATCAACGACGACCTCGACGCTGCCGTCACGGAAACCCTCGGCCTGGTAGGCACGTTTCTGGGCGGCTGAACCTGCTGCATTTCAACGCAACTCCGACTATGTCGCTCAAGACCCTCGACACGACCGAACTCGCCACCAAGACAGGCAATCTCTACGAGTCCGTGGTCGTCCTCGCCAAGCGCGCCCGCCAGATCGACGCCCGCGTGAAGCAGGAGCTCGACGCCAAGCTCGCCTACTACGACGATCTCAGCCTCGACGCCGTGGACGAACTCCGCAGCAACGAGGACCAGGCACGTATCTCCGTCGAGTACGAGAAGAAGGCAAAGGCCAGCCTCCTCGCCGCTGACGAGATGCTCGACGAGGAGATCTACTTCCGCAACCCGAACATCGAGGAGTAGTCCTCGGTCACGCGTTCCGGGTCATCGATAGGGTGCTGAAGCCGCGACAGGGGATCCATGACCGAAGGCCAGAGCCTGAAGGGTAAGCGCCTCCTCCTCGGTGTTACGGGGAGCATCGCGGCCTACAAGGCGGCGGAGCTCGTCCGCGCCCTCAAGAAGGCCGGAGCCGAGGTGCAGGTGCTCATGACGCGCGACGCGGCGCGGTTCATCACACCGCTCACGCTGGGCACCCTCTCCGAGCGCGAGGTGCTCGTCGAGATCTTCCCCGAGAACGCCACCGGGTCGTGGACCAAGCACGTCCACCTCGGACTGTGGGCCGACCTCTTCGTCGTCGCGCCCGCCACGGCCACGACGCTCTCCAAGCTCGCGCACGGCGTATGCGACTCGATGCTCACGGCGACGGCGCTCTCGGCGCGATGCCCGCTGCTCGTCTGCCCGGCGATGGACCACGACATGTGGCTGCACCCGGCCACGCAGCGCAACCTGGGCCTCCTACGCGAGGACGGCGTACACATCCTTGACCCGGAGCACGGCGAACTCGCCAGCGGCCTCATCGGGCAGGGCCGCCTCCCCGAGCCGAACGCTATCGCCGCGCACGTGGCGGCGCTGCTGGGCGAGCTCGAAGACGAGGCAATCCCGCAGACGCTCGCGGGCCAGACCGTGCTCGTGACGGCGGGGCCGACGCGTGAGCCGCTCGACCCGGTGCGCTTTCTCTCGAATCCGTCCACGGGCACGATGGGCTATGCGCTCGCCGCCGCCGCTGCGGAGCGCGGTGCCGATGTCACGCTTGTGAGCGGTCCGACCACGCTCGCCACGCCGCCCGATGTGACCCGCATCGATGTCACGACCGCCGACGAGATGTACGCTGCCGCGATGCAACATAGCGGGGCCGACCTCGTCGTTGCGGCGGCGGCTGTGGCTGACTACGCCCCCACCGAACCGAGCGCGCATAAGCGCAAGAAGGAAGCGGAGACCACCAACGAAGCCGGGGAGGTTGTGCTGCGACTGCGGCGGACGCCCGACATCCTGGCGGCCATCGGAGCGCAGAAGCGACGCGGCCAACTCCTGGTGGGGTTTGCCTTGGAAACCCAGGACGGCTTTGACCACGCCCGCGGCAAGCTCGAGCGCAAGCACCTGGACTGGATCGTGCTCAACTACGCCAACGAGGAGGGCGCAGGCTTTGGAACCGGTACCAACCGCGTCACGCTCCTGGGGCGCAACGGGGCGCAGCAGGCTCTTCCTAAAGCAAGCAAAGCCAGCATAGCCGGGGCTATTTTAGACGCCCTCGGCATGTAGAAGAGACTATCTTTCTCCCAGGAAAAACAGGACCCTGGGCCCTACAAGAGCCTCACGTGCGTGCGGCTCACCCTAGAGATGGAGGCGAGAACCTGGGAGATACCTTGTAAAAGCCAGGGGGGCGTGCTAGATTTCGCCCGCTTGTTCGCGTACGTTTACCACTGCGCTACACCAAGCCACATCCCCACCCGCCACTTCCACGAGCCGCCTCCAGCCAGCCAGCTTAGGTCTGCGCTCTCTTCTGCGCGCTCCCGTGTGGTCCGGGGAACCCTGTCTTTCACACACCAACCGGACTTTCTCATGAAGTCTATTCGCTACATTCTGCTGGCTATGCTGCTCGTCCCGGGCGCTGCGCTGGCGCAGGTGGTCGGCGAGACCAACGCGATCCTCACGATCGCGGGCAACGAGTATGCCGTCGCTGCAACCCAGAACTACGGCGTCCAGTTCGAGAACGGCGCCACCTTCGGCCCCAACCTCCTCGTCCAGTCCGTCGGCCCTGCCGGAGACGGCACGACTATCGACGGCTGCCAGCCCTTCGACAACGCTGCCGACATCGCCGGCAACATCGCCCTCATCAGCCGTGGTGCCTGCGCCTTCGTGACGAAGGCCGAGAACGCCGCCGCTGCTGGTGCCGTTGCCTACATCGTCTACATGGACGAGCGCGAAGGCCAGGAGGGCGAGACCCTCGTCAACATGGGCGGCGACTGCGACGAGAGCGTCTGCTCGGTCCCGGGCGTGTTCCTGTCGCGCCGCGACTACAAGTCGATCCTGCCGGACGTGAAGTTCGAGGAGGAAGCCTCGATCGCGGTCGAGTTCCCGGACGAGCCCAGCGTGGGTGAAGTGGCCCTTACCACCTGGAACGTGCCGGTCTACGACGACGGCTTCTTCGGCGCCACGGCGGCGTTCAGCCAGACGTCGGCGGGCGAGCTCCCGCTCACGTTCGGCGCCTTCAACCCGCTGTTTGTCGGCACGGCCCTCGTGGGTATCGACGGCAACGTGGTCGGCAGCCCGTACGGTGGTACGCCGGAGTACATCCGCAACGGCACGGTGCTCACGGGTACGGTCAGCGAAGGTCGCGACCCGGCGGCGCAGGCATCGTTCGCGAACGCGGACGCAGGCGTCACCGTGACCAACCTCACCTTTGGTACGCCTGAAGGTGCTGATGGCCCCCTCTCCACGCACATCATCATGCAGCTCTCCGTGGCCAGCACGACCGGCGCTGACATCGAGAATGCCTACTTCGGCATCTTCGCCGACTGGGATATCGTGGACGACGGTGACGACGCCTCCACCAACGACTCCGGTGGTTGGAACGGGCTCTACAACCTCGCCTACGTCTTCGACGCCGACATGGCGCAGTACTACGGCGTGATGGCCGTCGTTGACGAGACCGCCTTCCCGGGCTCGACCCTCGGTGGCTACACCACCGATTCGGGTGGCGCGGACGAGGACATGTTCACGGCGCTGACAAGCCCGGTCGCTCCCGCCGAGGGTGAGGCGGAGCGTGCTGTGGTCGTGGGCCAGGGGCCGTACACGCTCCCGGCCAGCGGTGACCCCGTCACGCAGGTCTTCGCTCTCGTGGCGGGCACCAGCGAGGAGAGCCTGTTGGCCAACGCGCAGGGCGTTTGTGACCGCTACGGCATCATGACCTGCGGCATGGTCGCGGAGGAGCAGGAGACGCTCGTGGGCACCTACCGCCTCGAGTCGGCCTTCCCGAACCCGTTCGCAGCCACGACGCAGATCGGCTTCACGATCCCGCAGACCGAGGAAGTCAGCATCGCTGTCTACGACATGCTCGGCCGTGAGGTCGCTACGCTGGCCAAGGCCGCCTACCCGGCCGGCAGCCACCAGGTCACCTTCGATGCCGCCAACCTCCCGAGCGGCGTCTACGTCTACCGCATGACCGCGGGCGAGACGACCCTGACCGAGCGCGTGACCATCGTGCGCTAAGCGTTTCGACGCAACCTGGACTGACGTCAGGGGACCCCTGACGCGCTGATCCGAGGGGCCTCGCTGGAGTGATCCGGCGAGGCCCCTTTTCGTTGCCCCTTTTCGTTGCGGAGTCTTCGGGCTCCCGACCGCCCCGCTTTGATTTCCCGGACCGTGTAGCTATCGTGTCTAACCTAGTGTCCCTTGTCTAGCTACCCGCTTCCATGCGCGCCCTCCGCTACACGCTGCTCTTTGCTCTGCTCGTCCCGGGCGCTGCGCTGGCGCAGGTGGTCGGCGAGACCAACGCGATCCTCACGATCGCGGGCAACGAGTACGCCGTCGCCGCCACCCAGAACTACGGCGTCCAGTTCGAGAACGGCACCACCTTCGGCCCCTTCCAGGTCGTCCAGGCCCTTGACGCCACTGAGCCCAACCTGCCGGGTAACACCATCGACGGCTGCTCACCCTTCGACAACGCTGCCGACATCGCCGGCAACATCGCCCTGATCAGCCGTGGTGCCTGCGCCTTCGTGACGAAGGCCGAGAACGCCGCCGCTGCCGGTGCCGTCGCCTACATCGTATACGGCGACGAGCGCGTGAACGGTGATCCGCTCATCAACATGGGCGGCGACTGCGACGAGAGCGTCTGCTCGGTCCCGGGCGTGTTCCTGTCGCGCCGCGACTACAAGGCTATCCTGCCGGACGTGAAGCTCGGGGAGGAGGCGACCATCACGATTGAATTCTCCGACCTGCCTAGCGTCGGCGAGGTAGCGACGGGCGTGGTGAACCTGCCGATCTACGACAACGGCTTTTTCGGCGCGGTGCCCGAGAACAACTACGCGCCCGTTGCTAGCGAGCTTCCGTTCACGTTCAACGGCTTTACCCCGCTTCGCATCGGCTCCGTGCTCGTGAGTACCGACGGAACCGTGGCGGGAAGCCCTTACGCTGAGGCCTCGGAGTACGTGCGTACTAGCACCGTGTTGACGGGGACCTTGAACGAAGGTCGTGACCCCGCGACACAGGCATCGTTTCGTTCGGAGGAACTGGGCGTGAAGGTAGTGAACCTCACCTTCGGTACCCCTGTAGATGCAGGCCCTCCCGCATGCACACACATCATCATGCAGCTCTCCGTGTCCAGCACGACCGGCGCTGACATCAACGACGCGTACTTCGGCATCTTCGCCGACTGGGACGTGGTGGACGACGGTGACGACGCCTCCACCAACGACTCCGGTGGTTGGAGCGGGCTCTACAACCTGGCTTACGTCTTCGACGCTGACATGGCCCAGTACTACGGCGTCATGGCCGTTGTTGAGGAGAATGCCTTCCCGGGCTCGGTTCTCGGCGGCTACACTACCGATTCGGGTGGCACGGACGAGGACCTGTTCACGGCCCTATCGTCGAACGTAACGCCTGCCGACGGTGAGCTTGAGCGCGCTGTGGTCGTAGGCCAGGGGCCGTTCACGCTCCCGGCCAGCGGCGACCCCGTCACGCAGGTCTTCGCCCTCGTGGCGGGCACCAGCGAGGCTAGCCTGCTCGACAACGCGCAGGGCGTCTACAGTAGATATTTTCCCTGCCTCACGAATGCGGCAGGCTGTCCGCTCGAATCAGGCAGGATTGCACCGTCCACTGCGCTGCAGCCCGATGGGTTGCTATCTGCCACGGCGCAAGGCCCCTCTGAGTGCGGACGTACCAGCGACACACAGGACCTCCCTACTCTGGGCACCTACCGCCTCGCCTCGGTCTATCCCAACCCGGTCTCCACCACGGCCCAGGTCGACTTCTCGCTGCCAACCGCCGAAGAGGCCCGCGTGGAGGTCTACGACCTGCTCGGACGCCGCGTGGCCGTCGTGGCTGAGGGCGTCCGCCCCGCCGGCACGCACACGGTCACGCTCGACGCGACCGGCCTGCCGAGTGGCGTCTACGTGGTGCGGCTCTCCACGCCCAGCGTCGCCCTCACCGAGCGCGTCACGGTGGTGCGCTAGCTGATCATCGCCGTGTTGTAGCGGGAGGCCAGGCTCTCCTGCGCGGTGACGACCACCTTGAACGCGTCGCGCAGGTGCGTGCGCTCCAGGCGCGAGAGTTCGCGCGGCGCGATGCGGTTGTCCGGCGTCTCAGCCACACGAAGCTGGCGGCCCTGGTGCCGCAGCCGCGTCATCGCCACGTACTCGAAGGCGTCGTCCTGGCTCGTGGCGTCTTTCGGGTTGACCGCACCCGCCTCGGCGATGGCGGCAAATCGGTCGTGCGTGTTCACGGCCATCACCCCAGACGCAAGCGCGTATACCCGCGCGATGTCAACCAGCGGCGCGAGGCCGCGCGTCTTGATGTCGAACGTGTCTTTGTGTTCCCCAGAGCGGTCCACGACGAAGGTGCGAAAGAAGCCAAGCGGCGGCTCGAACTGGAGCGCGTCGACGGCGAGGGTGGCGAGGAAGATCTGGTTGCTGCGAGCCGACTCGCGGATGTGGGCGCGGAGGGCACGCGTAAGGGCTTCGTCGCCGTAGCCGTGGCGGAGGTCGAAGAAGATCGTGGTGTGCATGACCGCCTTCGGGTCGGGCCGCTCGATCCACGTGGTGAAGGTGCGCTTCCACGCGGCGAGCGGCTGCCGCCAGCGCGGGTTCGTCGCCATCACGTCGCCGGGGCAGTAGACGAAGCCCGCGCCGTGGAGCCCGCCGGAGACGTACTGCGCCAGCGCGGCGAAGTAGGCGTCGTGCGCGCCGGGGTCGAAGTCGTCGTGGAGGAGGAGCGCGTTGTCCTGGTCGGAGTGGGCGTTCATCTCCTGGCGCGCCTGCGAGCCGAGGGCGAGCCAGGCGTAGGGCACCGGCGGCGGGCCGAGCTTCGCCTCGGCGAGCGTCAGCAGCCGCTCCGTGAGCGCGTCGGCCACGGCTGTGGCCACCGTCCCGATGTCGCGCGGCTTGGCGTCGGCCTCGATGAGGCGCAGTAGCAGGTCGGGGAGCCGCTCGGCCACCCGGGCAAGGCCCTCGGGCGTGGTCTGTTTGGCGATGTCGCCCACGATGAAGACAGGCGACGACGCCTGCAGGCGCATCAGGTCGGTGACGGTGACGATCCCCGCGAGCGCACCGCTGTCCAGGACGGGCAGGTGGTGGATGTTGCGCGCGGTCATGCGTAGCAGTGCCTCGAAGGCGAGCGCGTCCGCGCCGATGACGGCCGGGTTGGGCGTCATCACACTGCGCACGGGGCCGTCGGGGTCGCGGCCCTCGGCAAGCACGCGCGTGCGGAGGTCGCGGTCGGTGAGGATGCCGAAGAGTCGCCCTGGCCCGCCCGGTTCCTCCGCGGCCTTCTCAACGACGAGGAGCGACGAGACGTGCGCCTCGGCCATCGTCTGCGCGGCGGTGCGGATCGAGGCGTCGAGCGGGATCGTGACGGGCGCGCGCTTGAGCAGGCTGCGAACCGGCGTGACGAGTTCGGCGGCCTGCGTGCGGCGGTCGAGGGCGGCCCGGAGGCGGTGCGCCTGCGCCTCGTCGAAAAACTCGGCGAAGTCGGCGTGCCGTGCGCGCAGCGCGCGAAAAGTCTCCACCGGCAGTTGGTAGAGCAGCGTGTCCTCGATGGCCGTGGCGTGCGCGCTGGCAATGCCATCGCCGAGGAGCGAGGGGTAACCGAAGCTGTCGCCCTCGCCGTACCGGGCCACCAGCCCCCCTTGCGGCCCCGTCACCTCGACGGCGCCCTTGCGCACGACGTGCAGGTGTGCGTTGGGCTGACCGAGCGCCAGAATCGGCTGCTGACGACGGACATAGCGCACGTCGAGCGACCGGATAGCCCGCTGTAGGTCGGCCTCGGGCAACGCGTCGAAGGGGGCGTGGGCCGCGAGGAAGTCGCGGAGTTGAGCAAGCTCAGGCGTCATCGGCAAGGCCGCGGAAGTCGAAGAAGCAAAGCAACGAGTCGGGCGCAAAGTAGCCGCTTCACACGCTCGGTGACGGCCCTTGGACAGTCTCGCGCCTTTTCCCTACAGCGCCGCCGCGCTCGTCCCCGACAAGGTCCGTACGCCTTCCCCAAAAACCGCCGACCGGATGATCCTTGACGGGCGACCGTTGCGCATGTAGGGTGCTGTGCCTTCCATTCCTAACCCGATCGTTACTATGCGACTCGCCCTCCTCGCTTCGCTCTTCCTCGCCACCGCGACTGTGCAGGCACAAACACTCCTCGGAACGTGGCACGAGCCCAACGTCAGCATCACGGTCGTCTTCAACAGCGACGGATCCTACGCTGCCCAGGGCGTGCAGGCCACCGGGGGTACCTACCACGTCGACGGCACCATCATCACGCTCTACGAGCAGACGGGCGCGGTCTGGCAGTACCAAGTCACCGGGATCAACGACACGCAGTTTGCCGCTGTAGACCCGCAGGGCAACGGCTACCAGTTCCAGCGCGTCGCTGCTCCCGGCCAGACGCCCGCGTCGTCCGGGGGACAGGCGCTCGCGCAGAAGAACGGACGGGCCCTCACCGAGGGCGATGTGGAACTCGCCGTACAGTTGCTCAACTTTATGATCGGGCAGCCTATCACGAGGCAGGAGCGCCGCGAGATCAAGCAGTTCGCGCTCGGCGAGTTCGACAAGGATCCGCAGGCCTACCTCGCGGACGTGGCTGACTTGCGCGAGGCGATGACCCAGATTCTCCGCCTCAGCGACCCCATCGCGGTGGGCGGGATGCGCCAGGCGCTCGTGGGCGCGTTCCACACCCTCGCCGAGGGCATGGACGAGACGCCGCGCTTCGTGACGGTCCTGCGGCGCTACGTGCAGGTCGTGGGACAGGACCCGGCCAACAACCTCACCCTGACCTCGTGGGATGTCGATGGGATGGTGAACCTGACCGCGCTTACCGCCGAGGCCAACGGCGCGGCTATGTCTGAGCAGGCGAAGGCAGAATACCGCGCCTACCTCATCGAGGCCTTCCCAACGATGCCGCTGGCGGAGAAGCAGCAGCTTTCGTCGGCGGGCATCACGTGGGACCTCGTGGCGGCCAACCTCGCCGCATTCACAGCCCAGCAGCAGCAGGCGCTCCAGGCGCAGATGCAGCAGCAGGCACAGGCTGCCTACGGCGCACAGCCGATCCCCGACTGGTCGAGCCAGTTGCAAGGCCAGGACGTGGACCCAGCGACGTGGGCGCAGCTCAGCCAGATGTCGCAGGGCATGCATGCCTCGATGATGAACGGCATTGAGGCGATGGGTGGCTCCTCGAACTACTGGGAGGTGCGCGAGATCGACCCCGCGACCGGCCTGCCTCGGTACTAGAGCCTTCCGCTGCTGCCTGTCTGCCACGGGTGACGGCCGCACACTGATACAAAAATGGGCCTTGCCGGGATTGACCGGCAAGACCCTAGGGCTCTTCGTCGGGGCTGGGCGTGTCCGCTCTAGAATTCACTCGTCACAGGTCCGATGGCGATCCGGTTCGATGGCGCCGAGAACTCGGTCCAGAGGAAGTCTTCGCGGCAGAAGTAGTTGGTGCGGTACTCTGCCTTGGGGTCGGACGAGCCGCCAGGACCGTAGGCTGGATCCGTCACCGTGATCGAGCCGCCCGAGCCCACCGCGCTGGTCGTCGCAAACGTTTGCCAGGTACCGCCGTTGATGCTTCGCTGGAACGTCAGGTTTAGCGCGCCATTGGTGACCTGGGAGGCTGTGACCTCGATGGTACCGCCACGGACAATGGCTGCCGCTGTCGTTACGGAGGTAGTACACTCGGAAGACACGTCTGATGCTGCAAGCTCTGTGGCGGCAGGGGCAAGCTCTGTGACAGTCGGACCAGCAAAGTCGTCAGCGCATCCGGAGAAGCCTACGAAGAACAGCAGCGTGAGTAGGGAAAAGAATGACCGCATGAGAGAGTAGAGACGAGTTGGAATGGACAGGAGAGATGACTATACAGGCGCTATCTGCTCCGATTATTAAGGTTTAATAACTTACCAAGATCTTACGCTAGATTAATCCAACTCCTACATGCTTATTGTCACGTGGCCTACACTATTGTTCTCTCAGGGTTTTTCAATACTAGAATGTACCGACCTTCAGGAGGTCACGCGCTCACAAAGCGGAGGCAGGGTCGAGGACACGAGCGACCGTCAGCTTGAATGTCACCGTGACCTAGGAGGGACCCACGGTAGACCGCGGCCCGCACGGGAATCGCGACAGGGCCGCGGCCTCTTGTGACCCGCTTCCCACACGACTGCAGGCGCTCCGCCACAGCTCTGTGACATTCGCCGCACCCAGGGTGGTCAGATTGGAGGCACAGTTCGCGGGCCACGGTGGTCCGCTCTCGTGTTCATCCAACCACACGTGCCATGACCTACTGCGCCCGCCGCGTCACCAGCGGCTCCGACCTGCTTGCCATGCCCGCGCTCTTTGTTCTGCTGCTTGCACTCGGCCTCCTTCTCACGGGCTGCGACTCGGCCGACGAGGCCAGCGACGCTCTCACGACGGACACCGTCACCCTTGCCTCCGCCGTCACGGGCGTGGCTTCCGATGCAGGCGCCGCGTCCGACGACCTCGTAGCTGCCTCCCGCTCGTTCGAAGAGCGCCACCTTGAGCCAGGCATGCTCTGGACGGTCGCGGCAGAGGTGCACAGCCGGCTCACGCCCGAGCAGCTCGCGCGCCTCGAAGCAAAGCTCGATGAGCGCCGCGCCGAACGCCAAGACCGTCGGGCCGAGCGCGGCGACCGGCCGCGGGGTCCGCGCGGTAGCCGGGGAGGTCCCCGAGACGGCGCGCTCGACCGCGTGCTGACCGACGACCTCGCCCTCACCGACGCACAACAGGCTGCCATCGACGCCATTCGTGAGGCCTACCGCGCCGAGTTCGCGGCCCTGCGTGAGGGCGACCTCGCCAACGACGACCGCCGCGACCAGGCCCGCGCGCTCGCCGGGGCGATGAAGAGCGAGATCGATGCGGTGTTGACCCAAGCTCAGATCGCTGCCCTGGAAGCGCATCGTGCAGATCGAGAGGCCCAGCGCGAGGAGCGCCGCGCCGCCGAGCAGGCTGCGATGGCTGACGCGCTTGACTTGACAGAGGCACAGCAGACGGATCTGGAGGCGCTTCGGGCCGAGATGGAAGCCCAGCGCGGGACCGTCGACCGCAAAACGGCGCGCGAGGCGTTCCAGGCAGGGCTCGCGGAGATCCTCGACGACACACAGGAGGAGATCGCGATGGTCCACGCGGCGCTGCGGCTGCACCTAGCGGGTGGGCCAGGGCGCCGTGGACCGCGGGGACCTGGCGGTCCGGGCGGACGCGGATAACCTCTCGGTCCGTGCTCTCTCAGCGCGGCGGTTGGGTACTCGGTGCCTGGCCGCCGCGCGCGTATCGGAGAGACGCCTGCCCTCCGCGACGCTCGGCACCACCCGCGCCTCGGGCGTCACCCTTGCTCGCTGGGAGCTGCGACTGCTCGGCGATGCTGAGCCTCACGGAGCAGCGTCACATCGCGCTGCACGCCTACATAGTGATCGGGACGCGCCCTCCCGCCGGCGACAGGGACCAGAGAGAGGCGATTCCAGAAGGGAGTGCCGTCCTTGCGGTAGTTCAGCAGCTCGACATCCACCGGTTTGCCGGCGGCAAGGCCCCGGCGGATCGCCTGCACTGCTTCGGGGTCCGTGTCGGCCCCTTGGAGGAAGCGGCAGTTGCGCCCCAGGGTCTCCTCCGGTTTGTAGCCGGTGATGTCATAAAAGGCGCGGTTGGCGAACACGAGCGGCTCGCCCTCGCGGCGCATGTCGGCCACCGTGATCCCCTCGGCGATAGCGTCGAGGGCGAGACCGAGCGCGCCGAGCACTTCGAGGGCACGTCCCATCGGGTCGTCATCGTCACTGGCAAGGGCAGCCATGCCCGTGAGGCCGCGCAGCCCAAACACTTCCGGGTGGAGCAACTCCGCGTCCCCCTGGCGTACGAACCGGAGCACCTCGGCTAGGGAAACGCGGCGGTGTCCGCCGGCCGTGCGGTGCGCCTTGAGGCGGCCAGCGTCAACCCAGCGCTTGAGGGTGGATTCACCTACACCTAGGCCCTCGGCGACTTGGCGGGGAGAGAAGAGTTGCTTGGTAGCATTCACGGCGGATGGGAGCCTTGACTGGCGGACGATTTGAATGTTTGGCTCATACAACCTCCCTGCTCTTACGTTTCGCTACGGACGCCACGTAGGCTCGCGTCTGCAGAGAGTGCGGCCATGAACGGGTTAGTCACGTTCGATATATGACGTCCCGACGGGTTCGAGGCGCACGGGTACTGCCACGCCCGCGGGCATCGGCGCGGCATCGGGGTGCAGCAGATGTGCGAGGAGTTCGACGCTCTCCACGAGACGCGGGCCCGGCCGCGCAAACAGCCCTGAGCCGTCTACGACGAACACGCGCCCGTCACGTGCCGCCGGCACCGTCGCCCAGCCCTCCACCGCGTCGAGCACCCCGATGTCTTCGAGCGCGCGCGGGATTTCGAAGCCGCAGCACGCGACCACTACAACCTCGGGCTGCGCCGCGACGACCTCCTCCCACTGGAGCGTCCGCGACGCCGTGCCTGTACGGCCCAGCACCTCAGTCCCGCCTGCGAGGTGGACCAGTTCGGGGTTCCAGTGGCCAGCCGAGAACGGCGGGTCGAGCCATTCCACCATCGCCACACGGGGCCGAGAACGCCTCGCCACGGCGGCAGCGACGGCCCGGATCCGCGCTTCGAGCGCAGCCACCACGGGCGTCGCGTCCACGCCGGTAGCGTCGCCCACGGCGCGTATGGACCCGAGCACCTCGGCCAGCGTCATCGGTTCGAGGTTGAGCACGCGGGGCGACCCCGGCAAGCGACAGGCCGCGGCGGCGACCTCGGCCTCAGCGACCGCGCACACGTCGCAGAGCGCCTGCGTCACGAGGAGGTCCGGCGCGAGCGTGGCCAGGGTCTCCTCGTCGAGCGTGTAGAGCGCGGCCTCGGTCTGGAGTTGCTCGCGGACGAGCGCGTCGATCTCAGCGCTGCTGGCGTCCGCTGGAATGCGCGAGCGTGTCACGACGGGCAGGCCTGCGACCTCCGGCGGCCAGTCGCACTCGTGCGTCACACCGACGAGCCGGTCCGCCAGCCCCAGCGCGCAGACGATCTCCGTGGCGCTGGGCAGCAGCGAGACGATTCGGGGAGTACTCATGCCGCGATCCTGCGTGTTTGTACGAAGAGAGTCCTGTCGACCGAAAGGTATCTCACGCAGCGTCGGTCACGCGGCGGCAGTCACGCGGCGGCGCAGACACCACTTGGCGACGCAAACGACTCCGGGCGCCACTGGTGCCACGAAAGAGGGGTCGGAGGTACAGGATTGGCCGCGTAAGTTGCTGCTGCTCGCACCGTTGCCTCTGACCTCTCGCTCGTGGCCTCACCCCCCACATCTAGCACACCCGCCGCAGGGCGCTTCGGCACCTTCGCCGGGGTGTTCACGCCGAACGTTCTCACGATCCTCGGCATCATCCTCTTCCTACGGACGGGGTGGGTCGTGGGTCAGGCCGGGCTCTACGGCGCGCTCCTCATCATCGCGCTCGCGAATGCGATCTCGTTCCTGACGGGCCTCTCGCTCTCGGCCATCGCGACGAGCATGGACGTGAAAGCGGGCGGCAACTACTACCTCATCTCGCGCTCGCTCGGGCTGGAGATCGGCGGGGCCATCGGCATCCCGCTCTACCTCTCGCAGGCGATCTCGGTCGCGTTCTACATCATCGGCTTCACCGAGGCGATCTCGGGGCTGGCGGCCGTCCAGGGCATCCCGCCGCAAACCATCGCCACCGGCGTGGCGCTCGTGTTCGTGGTGATCGCGTGGGTGGGGGCCGACTTCGCGCTCAAGATCCAGTATGGCATCCTTGCCATTCTTATCGCGGCGCTGATCTCGTTCTTCACCGGCGGGTGGGGCGAGTTCGTGGAGCCGAACCTGACGCAGAGCTACACCGACGGCATCAGCTTCTGGGTCGTCTTCGCGGTGTTCTTCCCCGCCGTGACGGGCATCGAGGTCGGGATCAGCCTCTCGGGCGACCTCAAGGATCCGTCGCACAGCATCCCGCTCGGCACGATCACCTCCATCGTGGTGACGGCGCTCGTCTATGTTGCGGCGGCGGTGTGGTTTGCGTTCCAGCTTCCGGCGGACATCCTCATCAGCGACAACCTCTCGATGGAGCGGATCGCGAGCGTGCCGGTGCTCATCCTCGCAGGCGTGGCGGCGAGCACGCTCTCGTCGGCGCTCGGCAGCGTGCTCGCGGCCCCGCGCACCTTGCAGGCGGTGTCGAAGGACCGCGTGGTGCCGGGCTGGATCGCCTCGAACCTGGGCAGTCCGACCGAGCCGCGCATGGCGGTCCTCATCACGGGCGTGGTCGCCGTCGTCGTGATCTGGGCGGGCGACCTCGACTTCGTCGCACCGATCATCACGATGTTCTTCCTGAACACCTATGGGATGGTGAACCTCGTCGCCGGTATCGAACGGCTCGTGGGTAACCCGAGCTACCGCCCCCGCTTCAACGTCCCGCTCATAGTGCCGCTCCTCGGCGCGGCGGGCTGCTACGGCGCGATGTTTCTCATCAACGCCCCGGCGACGGTTGCGGCGATCGTGATCTCGTACGGCCTCTTCTTCGCGCTCAGCCGCCGGGGCACCCGCCGCGCCTGGGGCGACGTGCGCAGCGGCATCTGGACCTCCATCGCGCGGTACGCGCTCCTCAACCTCGACCGCACGCCCGCGGCCGACGACACGCGCAACTGGCGGCCCCACCTGATGGTGTTCACCGGGCAGCCGCACAACCGAGAGCACCTCGTCGCCCTAGCGGAATGGCTCAGCCGAGGACGAGGCCTCGTGACGTTCTTCCAACTCATCACCGGCACCGTCGCGGAGGCGAACAAGCCCAAACTCCGCGAGACGGCCGAGCGGCATATCCGGTCGTACATCCAGGACCGCCAGATGACGGCCTTCGCCGAGGCGCAGATCGTGCCCGACTTCCGCGAGGGAGCCGTGGCGGTCGCGCAGGCGCACGGCATCGGGCCGCTGGAATCAAACACGGCGCTGATGGGCTGGAGCGGGACGCCCGGCGGGCGCGTGCTGCTGATGGACCTCGTGCGTAGCTTCTCCGACCTCCACAAGTCGGTCCTCTTCCTGCGCATGGACGAGACGAAAGGCTTCGGGCAAAAGCGCCGCATCCATGTCTGGTGGGGCGGGCGCGGCGGCAACGGCGACCTGATGCTGCTCCTCGCCTACCTCCTCACGCAGCACCGCTTCTGGGACGACGCCGAGATCTGCGTCCACCGCATCGTGGACGCGAAGGAGGCCATCGACGCCACACGCGCCCACACGGAGGCGCTGCTCGACGACGTGCGTGTGGAGGCCAACGTCGTCATCATCGTCCGCAAGCCGCCCAGCAGCCCGGACCGGCTCCCCATCCTCGACCTGATCGCGCGCAACAGCGTCAACGCCGATCTCACGTTCCTCGGCATGCCCCGCCCCGCCGATGGCGAGTCCGAGGCCGCCGCCGAGCGCCTCGACCGCCTCGCACAGGCCGTCGGCACCGCCGTGCTGGTCCACAACGGACAGGATCAGGAGGGACTGCTAGAGGGCGAGTAGGCGCATCAAGCTGGCACCACCGTCGGCGATGCCGTCGCGCCGTCACCGCCGAATGCGCCGGTCTGCATCTCACTGGTGCGCGCGTCCTCGTCCACCAACTCGGCGTCCGTGCTGGCGTCGGGGTCGTAGGCGAAGTCGCGGAAGCGGAGGCGGTAGAAGAGCGTGTAGAGCACCGGCACAAGGCCCGGCGTGAGCGCGGACGAGGCTACGAGGCCGAAGAGCATCGCCACGGCCATCGGCGCGAAGAGCGGGTTGCCGGAGATCCAGAGCGGGATCAGGCCGCCCGCCGTCGTCGCGGCAGTGAGCAGGATCGGGCGCAGGCGCTGCTCGGCGGCGTGGATCACCGCCTGCTCGCCATCGAGCCCGCGCCGTCGGAGCGAGCCGATCCGGTCGAGGAGCACCACGGCGTTGTTGATGAGGATGCCGAAGAGCGCGATCGTGCCCAAGAGCGGCATGAAGCCGAACGCGTAGCCGGAGACGAGCATCCCGAGCGTGACGCCGATGAAGGCGAACGGCAGCGTCAGCAGCACGATGGTGGGCGGGCGCAGCGCGTTGAACTGGAGCACGAGCAGGAGCAGGATCACCACGATGGCGATGCCCTGCTTGGCGTTGATCGCATCCTGCGAGTCGGCGCTCTCCTCGATGTCGCCGCCGTATGCGTAGCTGTACCCGGCGGGCCACGCGGCGTCGGTCATGTATGCCCCGACCTCGGCCTGCAGCGAGAACGGCGTCACGAAGGGCCCCGCGTCGTGCGCGATATCGGTTTCGACGGTGATGGTGCGCTGCCCGGCGTAGCGCTCGATGGTCCCGGGCTCGTAGACGACCGTCGCCTGGGCAACCTGCCCGAACGGCACGGTGCGGCCCGTTGCCTGGCTGTAGAGGTCGAGCCGGTTGAGTGCTTCGGCCCCGGCGAGCGCGTCCGTGGAGCGGAGCACCACCGGCACGAGGTCGTCGCCCTCCTGGAGCGCGGTCAGCGGCACCCCGTCAAGCGCGGTCTGGAGCGAGGTCGTGATGTCGGCCGTCGAGAGCCCGGCGCGGCGCGCGGCGTCGTGGTCCACGGCGATGTCGAGCGTGGCCTGGCGGCGGCCCCAGTCGGTGCCGACGTTCGCGGTGCCGGGGACGGCGCGGAGGTGGTCGCGGAGGTCAGCGGCGAGGCCTTCGAGGACAGCCGGGTCGGGGCCGGAGATGCGGACCTCAACGGGATAGTCGATGGCCGGACCGTTGCGGACGCGCTGGGCGCGCACGGTCACGTCAGGGTGCGCGCGCTGGAGGTACTGCTCCGTGCGGATAAAGACATCGGGCTGGATCTCGTGGCTTGTGCCTGTGACGAGGAGGTAAGCGTAGCCCGGGCGCGGGGCCTTCGGGGCGTACGACAGCGTGTATCGCGGCGGCGCGGAGCCGACGTAGGCCGCCCACCGCAGCACGCCCGGCGTCTCGACCTCGCCGTTGGCGGCAAGGCTCCCCGCGAGGCTGTCGGCGTAGAACCGCTCCAGGTCGGCGACCACGCGCTCCGTCTGGGCGATGGAGGTACCGTAGGGCAGATCGAGTTCGACGTTGAAGACCTCGTACTCCTTCGTCGGGAAGAACTGCTGCGGCACGAGTGTCCCGAAGAGCGCGAACGCGCCGAAGAGCACTGCCACGAAGCCGCCGAGCGAGAGCCACGGCCGCCGCACCATCGCCGTCAGCGTGCCGCGGTACGTCCGGTAGAGCTTCGAGTCGTAGGCGTTGCCCTCGTCCTGCTGCGCAGGCTGCTCGGTGCCAGCCGTCTCGTCGTCCGTCGAGCGACGGAAGCGCTGCGTAAGCCGCTCCCAGCGCGACATCTTGGCATCGTCCTCGCCCGTCCCGCGATCCGCCTTCAGGAAGACCAGGCAGAGCACCGGAATAAGCGTGAGCGCGAGCATCCACGACACGACGAGCGAGAACAGCAGCACCTCGAAGAGCGCGCTCGTGTACTCCGCCGACGAACTCTCGGCGAGGTAGGTCGGCAGCAGCGCCGCGACCGTACACATCGACGCGACGAGGAGCGGCAGCGCCATCTCGCGGGTGGCTCCGAGGATGGCGGCGCGCTTCGACTTCCCGCGCTGGAGATCCGTGAGCGTCTGCTCGGCTACGACGATGGAGTTGTCCACGAGCAGCCCGAGCGCCACGATCAGCGCCGTGAGCGACATCTGGTTGATCGTGATGCCGAAGAACTGCATGCACAGGAACGCCGCAAACATGGTCAGCGGGATCGACGCCGCGACGACGAGGCCCGTCCGCACGCCGAGCGCGAGCAGCAGCACGCCGATCACGATGGCGACGGCCTGGATGAGGCTCCATACGAACTCCGACGTGAGTGACTGCACGACCTCCGGCTGGTAGACGACCGTGTGGAAGTCGAGCCCCGCCGGGAGGTCGGCCTCAGTCTCGGCGACGACGCGCATCACCTCGGGGCCGAACTCGGTGAGCTTGCCGTCGTCGGCCATCGACACGCCGACGGTGATGGCAGGCTGGCCGCTGTACCGGACGAGCTGCCGCGCCGGGTCCTGGTAGGCGTCGCGCACGGTGGCGATGTCGCGCAGCGAGACGACCTCGCCGGTCGACAGCCGCAGCGCCATTGCTTCGATATCCGCGACGGATTCGAATGCGCCGTCGGTGCGGAGCGCGATCTGCTGGCCATCCACCTGGAGGTCGCCGCCGGGCGCGACGAGGTTGCGCTGCTGGAGCTGCCCGATCAGGTAGCCGGTCGAGACGCCGAGCGCCGCGAGGCGGGCGGGGTCGTACTCCACAACAACTTGTCGCTGGAGCACGCCGTCGAGTTGCACGCTGCGGGCGTCGTCGAGAGCGAGGATGCGGCGGCGGAGTTCGAGCGCCGCGCGTTCGAGTTCGACGGGCGTGTAGTCGTCGCCGGTGATCGCGATGACGGTGCCGAAGACGTCGCCGAAGTCGTCGTTGATGAACGGCCCGATCACGCCGGGCGGCAACCCGGGCACCACGTCGGCGATAGCCTCGCGCATCTCCGTCCATGCGCCCTCCACGTCGGCGACGGCGTACTCGATCTCGAACGAAAACCCGGCCGCGCCCGCCTGGATGCTCGTCTCGACGTGCGAGGCCCCTTTGACCTCTTCGAGCGCACGCTCCATCGGCTCGGCGATGTGCCGCTCAACACGCTCGGCACTGGCCCCCGGCCAGAGCACCGACACGACAGCGTTGCGGATGACGAAGCCGGGGTCCTCGGCGCGCGGGAGCGCGAGGTAGGCGCGGAGCCCGGCGAAGGCGAGAAGGGCCACCGCCACGTAGACGACGACGCGGTTGTCGAGGGCGGAACGGGTGAGGCGCATGGGTCGGGAAGGCAGAAGGGCGAAGGAAGAAGTGAGAAGTCGATGCTGCGTGACTTTTGTGCGCGGCACCTTGCTTCTGGTGCTTCGTCAGGGGCGGACGGGTTTGGGTACGGTTGTCTGAGCCGACTAGAGCTCGACCTAGCTCCCCTCCTGTCCAGGAGGGGCTGGGGGTGGTTAACCGTGTGAGCGCGGTGTCACTCTGTGCTCGGCAGATCTACCCCCTCCCGCTTCGCGGACTCCCCCTGTCCAGGGGGAGAGCTTGGAAGGGTGAACGTGGACTCAGCGTCCGCTGAACGAGAGGAGGTCGCGGGCGAGGGGGTCGTAGTCGGCGAGGCGGACGCGCTGGCCGTCGGCCAACTCGCCGAGGCCAGCAGCCACCACGTGGTCAGCCTCGGTCAGCCCGCTCGTCACCTCGACGCCGTCGCCGCGAAGAGTCCCCGTCTCGACGGCGCGGCGGCGCACGACAGCCTCACGCTGGCCTGTGGCAGGGTCGCTGGACGCGGCGGTGGTGTCCGCGGGCGGGACCTCCACGACCATCACATAGGTCCCCTCGGTGTCGGCGTCGATGGCGGCGACGGGCAGCACGAGCGGCCCTGTTGCTGCGGCACCGTCTGCGTCGGGCGCGAACTCGACGCGCGCCGTCATGCCGCTGCGTACGTCGGCGTTGGCGCTGTTGAGACGGACGACGACAGGGAATGTCGTGGCCCCGCGTCCCGCAGACACGCCGACCTCAGCGACGCGGCCATCGAAGAGGACATCGGGAAACGCGGTCAGCGCGACCGTCGCGACGTCCCCCGCGCGGAGGCCCGTCACGGCGTTCTCGGGGACGCTCACCGTCACCTCCATTGGGCTGCCCTGTGTGGTCACGAGCGCCACCGGCTGCCCCGGCGCGACGAGTTCGCCCGCTTCCACCAGCACCTCGGCGATGGCGCCGTTGACGGGCGCCATGAGGCGTGCGTAGCCCAACCTGCGCTCGGCGAGCGCCACCTGGTCGCGGGCCGCCGTCGCTCCAGCCTGGACCGTTTCGAGGCGTGTCCGCGCGGCATCGTACTGGCTGACCGGCACAACGCCCTGCTCGTAGAGCTGGCGCACGCGGTCGTAGCCGGCCCCAGCGAGTCGGGCCTGGCTCTCGGCCTGCTGCAAGCCGGAGCGGGCCTGCTGCGCCTGGAGGGTGAGGTCAGCCGGGTCGAGCCATGCGACGAGGCTACCGCGACGGACGCGGTCGCCAATTTCGACAGCAACATCCGACACGACGCCGCCCACCTGAAAGGCGACGCGGGACTCGACGGCGGCGCGTGTCACGCCGGAGAACGACTCCGCGGTGGTGCCACCCGGCGCGACGGCTACGGTGCGGACGAGCGGAGGCGGTGGCGCGGTCGGCTCCTCCGCCGAGCAGCCGGAGAGCAGAAAGAAGAGGGCAATGAGCACTCCGAGGAAAAAGCGCGCCACGAGATGGGCGGCAGGATGGGGAACGGGAGACGTGCACATGACGGCTGAAGGGATCGGGGTCGAAAGAGGTGCGATGGGGCAGCTAGGGACGGCGCGCGGTGAGCGCATCGGAGGATGAATCGGCGACGTCGGGGCGGTCGAGCGCGTCGAAGCGGCCGGTGGCGCGCTGGAGGTCCACGTAGGCCTCAGCCACGTCATAGGCGGCGCTGGCGGCGAGCTCTTGCGTGATGCGCAGGCCTTCCTGCGCTTCCACGAGCGCCGTCACCCCGACGACGCCTTCGCGGTAGAGGCGGGCCACATCGGCATAGGCCACGGCGGCGGAACGGGCGGCGTCCTCGGCCTGGCGGTAGGCCGCGTGCGTGGTGCCGAGCTGCGTGGCGGCCGCGCGGGCGCCGAGCGCGAGTTGCTGCTGCACGAGGTCGAGCTGCGCCTGCGCCTGGAACACCTCGGCTTCAGCGAGGCGACGCTGCGCGGCCTTGCGTCCGCCGCTGAAGAGGTCAAAGTTCAATTGGACCCCGACCGCCCACGTCTCGTCGGGAGCAGGCGGGACAGGAAGGCCTTGGGGAATGGTGAGGCCGGCACCGCCGTCGGCGAGACGGGTGCTCGCGCTGGCGAAGAGGCTCAGCTCAGGGAGATAGAGCGAGCGCTGCGCCGAGGTGAGTTGCCGCTGCCTGGCCGTCACAACGGCTTGGAGCGCCTGCGACGCCGGGGCGTCGGTGAGCGCGTTCGCCTCGGCCTGTGCCGCGAGCTCTCGCGTGGCACCGGGCGCGTGCACGAGCGACAGCATCGGGATCTGAGCAAGGAGGGCACGCGGCGTCGCGAGGGCATCAGATACCCCAGCATCAGGAATAGCGGGCAGCTTGGCCGTGGAGGCGAGGAGAACCGCTCCACCTTCTTCGTCGGCCTGCACCACGACTACGCCCTCCACGGCAACCTGCACCGATGCGTCGATGGCGAGATCGAGCGTCTGGTTGAGCACCAGTCCGGCCACCTCCACGCCACCCCAGGCGAGGACGAGGTCCTGCCGCGCCCGTGCCACCTCGGCATGGAGCCGCGCCACGTCACCTGCGCTCGCCACTCCCGCATCCGAGCGCGACCGTGCAGCATCGAGGTCGACCTGCGTCCGCGCGACGCGCTCTTCGGCGATGGCCGCGCCGGTCTGCGCACGCAGTACGCCGAGGAACGCTAGCGCCCCGTTCGAGGCGGCATCGAGGCGGACCGATTCCCGCTCGTAGCGCGCCGCCACCGCGAACCGCCGCTGTGCCGCGATGCCCGCGAACGCCGGCTCGGAGAAGAGCACCTGGAAGACTTCGACCTCCGACGTCCACAGCCGCTCCGGTACCGCGCCCCCAAGCGCCGACGTGGCAAGGTCGTCGTTCACGAGCCGCGCCGTGCTCGACAGGCGTACCTGCGGGAGCACGCGGCTCCGCGCCAGCGCGACGGCCGCCTCGGCGGCTTCTGCTCGGTAGACCTCCGCCCGCAACGCCGCGTTGTCGCGCGCTGCGATCTGCACCGCATCGTCGAAGCCGAGCGGTGCGGCCGTCGCCGCCGCCTCGCCCAGCACATCGGCCTGGAGAAGCACGTCCCACGGGAGCGCGAGGCCGAGATCGGACGCCGTCGCAGCGTTGATCGTCAGCCGAGCCGGCAGCGGCCGCGGCGCGGTGAAGGCCGTCGGTGCCAGGCTGTCCGACCGCGCCACGTCGGCGAGCGTCAAGGCCAGGCGGCGCGCGAGCGCCTCCTCGAAGTCGGGCGACGCGCTCGCGAGGAAGCCGTGACGGACGAGCATAGGCGTGGCGGCGAGCATCGGCGTGCCACGCTCGGTCAGGTTCCTCGCCACGTCGCGCAGTGCCGTGTCAGAGAGGCCGGTGCCCGCATCCACGTAGACGATAGCCCCTTCCGGCACGGCACTCGCAATCGCTGCGGCGCTCGTGGCTGGGACGACGTCCAGGCGGGCCACGCCCAGCGTCCCTGCGAGGTCGGCGCGGCGTGTCGCAGGCACCGTCGCCCAGTCCGGGTGCACCACGAGCGTCAGCGTCTCCGTGCTCAGGGCGAGACTCTCGAGGAGAAGCGCTACATCGCGCTCGAGCGCATTCGGACGACGCACGGCGCGCTGGGTCTCCGCCACGAGAACAGGATCTACCAGCGCAACCTGAATGCCTCCGGGGTTGTCGGTGGTGGACCCGAATGGGTCAGCCACGGAGGGCCACGCATCGTCAGCAACGTGGTGACCGAGGCGGCCGAGTTCGGCTTCGAGGGCAGTTTGGAGCGGGGCTGACAGGGCAGCAGGCTGCTGCGCACGAGCGTCAAACGACACACTCAGCAGGCCAAGAAGGAGGAGGCAACGCATCGACAGGGCGAGGAGAAGGGCAGGATAGAGAGGAGCCACCCGGCTTGTCCAACCAAGTGGTTGATCGATGAGACGAGCCCGAATGAGGAGCGTTCCGCCCGGTTTAACCATTTAGTTGAATCGCTTGGATAGCCCTGCTAGAAAAGGCCTCATATCGACCAAATCGGTCACATATTCCAGTGTGTCAAGCTTTAGCGAAGCCGCCCATGCCACCAGGCGCTCGGTCGCTGACCCACGCCGTGCCCCTCGCGAGCGCGAAACCAAAGCGGCAGCCTAGCGCGTACCGCACCGCCTGCCCCACTGCACCGCCGACCTCTCCCACGTGCCTTTTGCTGGTATGGCCCTGCACGACGCGCATCCCGCCGTGACCGACCTCGCGCCGCCCGACGACATCGACGAGGCGGAAGTCAACATCCTCGACGCCGCGCACCGGGTGTTTCTCCGCCAGGGCACCGATGGCGCGCGCATGCAGGAGATCGCCGACGAGGCCTGCGTCAACAAGTCGATGCTGCACTACTACTTCCGCAGCAAGGAACGCCTCGCTGAGGCCGTCTTCATGCGGGCCGTCCGCGAGACGTTCCGCCGCTTCGAGCCCGCGATGCAGCCCGACGTCCCGTTCCGCGACTTCGTCCGCGACCTCATCGTCGCAGACCTCGCGATGATGGACGACCACCCGTACCTGGTCGGTTACATCATCTCCGAATTGCACCACCACCCGGAGCGCTGGCGGCAGACCATCGCGCTTGAATTCCCCGACGGGCGCACGGCCATGCAGGCGAAGCTCGATGCAGCCATTGCGGCAGGCGAAATTCGCCCGATCACCCTGCTGGAGTTCACCACATTCCTCGTGTCGATGACGTTCTTCCCAACCGTGGGCGGCGGCCTCGTGCGCGCCTACGCGGGGGCCACCAAAGAGGAATGGGACGCTTTCCTCAACGGGCGCGAGGCGCACTTCGTGGACCTGTGTCTCAACGGCTTGCGCCCTGCTTAAGCCCGGATCTACCAGTCATCGCACGACCGTGACACGCTCCGTGAGCGTAGCACTCGGCGTGACGAGGCGCACCGCATAGACGCCGCTCGGCAGACTCGTCGCGTCCAGCGTGACGCGGTGCTCGCCCGCTGCCCGAAAGCCGTCGGCGAGTGTGGCGACGCGCCGCCCGAGCAGGTCGAGCACTTCCACGCGCGCCTCTTCGGCCGTGGGCAGTGTGAAGCCAACCGTCGCGGTCGAGGTAGTAGGGTTGGGGTAGGTCGAGGCGAGGTGGAGGCTGTCTGGAACGCCGTCCTGGGTGCTTACGAGGGTGGCAAAGCCGCAGTAGGCGTAGGCCGCCCCCCTAGCGGTATTGCTTCCTTCGGCGCCGACCAGCGCGCAGCCGTCGGAGATCGCCACGGCGCCCCCGAACAGGTCGACGGCGCCCCCATCGCTGGCGGCTAGCTTCGCGATCTGCGTCCACGTGCTCCCCAGCCGGTTGAACACATAGGCGGCACCTGTGCCAGGGCTCGATCCGTCCGCGTTGAACGAGCCGATCACGGCAAAGTCGTCGTCGATGGCCACGGAGACGCCGAAGAAGTCGCTCGGCACCCCATCCTCGGCAGCGAGCTTGTCCTGCAGGACCCAGTCGTCCCCGTTCCGCTCGAAGACGTAGGCGGCCCCGGTGAGCGCATCGCCTCCATCTGCCAGGGTCGACCCAACGAGGGCGTAGTCGCCAGACAGGCCGACGGCGAATCCAAACGAGGCACCGGCACCGCCATCGCTCACGGTGAGCTTGGTCTGCTCGATCCAGACGTCATCGGTACGCTTGAAGACATACGCGCTGCCGGAGCCTGCGGCCGTGTCGTCGTCGCGCCAGGCGCCCACGATGGCGTAGTCTCCAGAGATCGATACGGCGATGCCGAACTCATCGTTGGCCGCCTCGTCGCTGGCCACGAGCTTGGCCTGTTGGACCCAGCTTTCTCCGACTCGTTCGAAGATGTAGGCGGCCCCCGAATCGAATCCGATCCCATTGTGCTTGGGGGCTCCCACGATAGCGTAGTCCCCAGAGACGGCGACGGACGTACCCGAGTCGTCCTGGCCGTCCACGTCGCTGGGGGCCACCCTGGTCTGCTCCGCCCAGCTGTCGCCGTCGCGCTCAAACAAGTAGGACGCCCCGCCGTTCGTAGCGCCCCCGTGATCGAACAGCGGAGCGCCGACGATGGCATAGGTATCGGTCATGGCGACCGAGCTGCCGAAGCCTTCCGCGTCCGTACCATCGGCTGGAACGAGCATACCCTGCTCTACCCACCCGTCACCGACGCGGCGATAGCTGTAGGCCGCGTTTCCTTCCAGCAGGCCCACCCCTACCACGGCACGGTCACCGGCCACGGCCACCGCCTGGCCGAATAGAATGCCTTCACCGGCAACCAGCTTCGTCTCCGTGATCTGCGCCAGAGCCGTGCTCATCCACAGCATAGGGACCAAAAGGAGGGTTGCGAGTCGGGCGTTCATGGCTGCACCTCGTGGGATGGTTGAGCGGCGTGTACCAGGAGATGGGTAGAAACCCACCGCAGAGGCTCAAGAACTCCGTCCACAGGCATCCACGCAGTGCGGAGCCGCAAGCGAACCGTCATACAGCGTGGGCGCTCCGAGGCAACCGATCGCGACAAACCCCTTCGCCCAGAGCCGACCGAGTTTCACGTAGCGCTAGCCGTAGTCAAAAGCCCGTGCGGCCGTGCGGTGGCATGGGACCGCATCGAGGCTGCGTTCTCGCCTACATCATCCGCCGCTTTCCATCGTCGCGCGCCCGCCTTTCTGGGAGTCAACGGTGACGGTGTAGGGGCCGCCGCCGCGCACGATCCAGGCAACGGTCACGGCCCCGTGGCCGGGCACCGACTGGACGCTCACGCGATCGGGGCGCGACGCCTGCGGCTCGAACACGTCGTCGAGGCGGCTGCGCTTGACGCCGCTCGCGAGCACGTCGGCGCCGGAGAGCGTCACCCAGTCGGGGCGCGTGAGGCCGTGCTCGGTGTCGACCTCCAGCCGCGTCGGGACGGTGCGGCGGTTGACGATGGTCGCGGTCACCTCGGTCAGCCCGCCGCCGAGCGATTCGGTCTCGACGTCCACGACCTCCAGCACGGGCAGCTCGTAGGCGTGGAGCAGCGTGAACGCCATGTTGCGGTGCGCCTCCTCTTCGAGTAGGAAGGACGGCGGCATGCGACGGAATGTCTTCTTCATCCCGCCGACCTCGACGGTGCCCCAGTCGGGGTGCTCGACCTCCGTCCACGGCACGATGCCATCGCCGAAGAGCAGCAACTCGTCGAAGCGGTAGAAGTCGGCCATCGCGCCGAAGAAGCCGCCCTCGCTCTCGGTGCGGAAGAGGTTGTAGGGCGTGAAGAGCTCGTTGGTGAAGGGGAGGATGCCCTCGCGGTAGTACATCCAGTCGGTCTCGCCGCCGTAGACGGTGTAGAGGTCGTCCCAGATCACGAGCGACTCGTAGCCGGGCAGCATGCGTTCCCCGACCTCCGCGATGCGCT
Organism: Bacteroidota bacterium; assembly: GCA_039821555.1. Taxonomy (NCBI): domain Bacteria; kingdom Pseudomonadati; phylum Bacteroidota; species Bacteroidota bacterium. The sequence goes on along the minus strand of JBCBNX010000017.1, from coordinate 3,475 downwards.
GCATGACGGCGTCGTCGCGGCGGTAGGTCGGGTCGCCCTCGACGCCGGGGCCGCGGAGGATCATGCCGCCGGTGTTGTGGTAGCTCTGCCCGCCGAGGATGTTAGGGTGCGCCTTGATGAAGTCGGCGACCGCGCGCGTCTCGGGGAGGCTGAACGGGTAGTGGTGCGAGCCGCGTTGGGTGTAGTGCGGCGCCCAGCCCCAGCCCCAGTTGCGGTTGGGGTCGTAGTAGCCGTCACCGTCTTCGTTGAGCGCGCCGTCGCCGTCGTTGTCGTAGCCCTCGGTGAACCAGACCTGCCAGCCGCAGGCCTCGTCGATCTCGCAACGGATCATCAGGCGGTCGTCGTCGGGGTGCTTCTTCCAGCGGCCGCCGGGCATCGCGCGGCGCATCATCGTGATGTGGCCGTCGCCGTCGAGGTCGTCGGGCGGGTCCTCGTCGGTGAGCCCGTCGCCGTCGTTGTCGAGCGGCACCTGGCCCGTGCGCGGGGTGTTGGCGGTGTTGGGCTCCTCGAAGAAGGCGTCGCGGCTGTCGGGGCTTGTCCCAGGGACGATGTAGAACGTCTTGGTCCGCAGCAGGTCCTGGATCCAGGCGTTGGTGGCGTGGCTTTCGAGGAGGTACCACGCCGTGTAGAGCGCCACCTCGACGGTCTGGATCTCGTTGGCGTGGATGCCCGCGTCGATGAACATGGCGGGCTTGGTGTCGTGCGCGCCCGTCGCGGGGTCGGTAATGGTGATGACCCAGAGGGCACGGCCCTCGTGCGACTGCCCGATCGACTCGACGGTGGCGAGGTCGGGGTAGGCCGCTTCGAGCGCCTGGAGGATGGCCGTCACGCCGGCGTGGTCGTAATAGCGGTTCCACGCGACCTCGACCTGCGGGCTGTTCGGCGCGCCGAGCGCTTTGTAGGCAGACGGGGCTGCCTGAGGCCGCTGCGCCTGCGCAGGCACCGCAAGGGCGACGAGAAGAGCCGCGAGGAGAGCAAAGGCGAAGCGTGGCATTCGGCGTAGAAGTCAGGTGCAGGCAAGAAGCGCCCCCCATGGTACCGAACGAACACGCGCGCGTGCACCAGCAGGCGAGCTTAGACGGCGCGTGGAGCCGGTCTGCATGCGGCGCTTGTTTGAGTGCCTTTGCTACCCTCCGAGAGCCCGTGTCCTGATCTTCGGGTCGCTGCCCTCAGAAGCCTCTCAAAATCCGGTCCCATGCCTCGCCTCTTCGCCGCGGTCCCTCTGCTCGTTTTCCCCCTCCTGCTCGGCTGCACCGCGCAGCCCGTCTCGCCAGACACGACACGTGGAGAGACGCCGTCCGCGATGGCACCATCACCCCAGGCGACCGCGCTCCTCGGCCACCTGCTGCTCCCCGGCGAGGGCGGCCGTCGTGGCGTGGAGGTCCACGTGTGGGTGGCCGAACCGGGCGGCGACGAGCGCCAAGTCTGGATCCTTCCCGATGCCGATGGTCGCTTCGCGCAGGAGATGTCCGGGGTGCTGACGCGCGTACACGTCTCCGCGGGGTCGGACGTGCATCGCATGGCTGCCAACGATCTTCCGGCTCCGGACGATGGCGGCCAGATCGATCTTGGCACGATCGATCTGCGTGAGCGTCTCGTTGAGCGCCGGGTGCGTGTGCGTGCGACGGAGGCGACGCCAGGCGGCGTGGTCCGTGTAGGCCTGTGGATCGGCCCACCGCAGACGGGTCCGCAGGGCGAACTCCCATCGCTGGGATCGAAGCAGTTTCCAACGGTGGAGCTAGGCCGCGAGGTCGCGTGGTTGCTCCCGCCCGATGCGGGCGCCGTGCATTTCCTCGTCGAACGTCCAGCCGGTCCCGATCACGCCACGACCTGGCGCAGCGGCGCGCAGCAGGTGTTCGGGCCGTACGAGTCCTCCGCGTTCCCGCTCGACCTCGTGCTAGACTAAAGGGCCCGTCTGGACGGCACCTACGTGCTCGCTGGGGCGCTTCAGAGGTCGAGCGCGCGGACGAAGTCGCCGAAGTGGACGTAGTTCGCCTCGAACGGACCGGGCAGGCCGCTGTAGATCACCGCCGCGCACGTCGCCTCGTGCGTCCAAAACAGCGCTTCAGCCTCGACGCCATTCGTCACTATCGCCCGGTACAACGTTGCGCCCTCGACGAGATCGGACGGCTCGGCAGGCTCGGTCATACCCGCTTGTTTAGCCCACAGCGTCTCGAAGGCGGCGCAGTCCTGCCCGCTCAGCACCAGCATGAGCGTGCTTTGCGACGTGGACTCGTTGGTCAGATTGCGGTGGTGGAGCGGCGACGTGACTAGGATGTCGGTGTCGTAGCCCTCGACCGGCGTGCGGACGAGTTGCCACGTCATGAAGTAGTAGGGCACGCGCACCGCCCATCCCCGGTCGGGCGCGCCGAATCGCAAGAACGGCGCTTCGAACGCGACCTCGAAGAGCGAGTCGGTAGGCAAACCGGGCTCGATACCTAGCGACGAATCCGCGAGGCTCTCGGCGATGAGGTCGGCTCCGATGACGCCGACGCGGCTCGCCCACGAGAAGAGGCGCGGGGTAGGCGGCAGGTCGGCAAGTTCCTCGAAGAGGCCCGTCTCCTCGTAGCGCCCTTGCGCGGCCCGCCCGATCAGCAGGTACAGGCGCTCGCGGATCTGCGGCCACTGCGCCATCGCCAGCTTCTCGTAGTTCTCGCCGAGCCACTCGAAGGTCTGGGCGCCCTGCCTGGCCCACGCGTCCTGGTCGAGCAGGGGCTCGGCCTCCAGGGGCGCGGTGGAGTAGGACGGCTGAGCAAGTGCGGTGCTGACTCCGCCTGTCCACACCCAGGCGAGGAGCACTGTCCAACGAAGCAGCGACATGGTCATCTCTGGAAGTGACGCGAAGGAAGCTTCAAGTTCGGCACTGCACCGCGAATTTCAGAGAGCCTTGTGGATGCAGGCGGTGAGGCTCCGCGTCACACCTACTCGATGGTGGCATCGTGGAAGTTCTCAGGCGGGATCGGCGCGCCTGCCAGCCGCCGCAGCAACGCGAGCTGGCCCGCGTGCGTCAGGGCGTCGGAGAGCGGCCCCTGCACGAGCCGCTCCGGCGTCGTGCCTGCGGGTAAGGGGTGGGCGGCGAGGCGGTCGCGGAGGTGCTGCGCGACCTCGAAAAAGCGCGCGACTTCCTCCTCATGGGTCGGGAGGGGATTGAGACGGGTAGGGCCGCCGAGGAACGCCCGCGCGTGGTTCAGCACGGCGCTCATGTGCCGGACGAGGTCCTGCGGCGTACGCACGCCCTGCCCAGCACTGAAGCTGCCGAACGAAGGGGGCGCCCCGCGCAGCGCCTTCTGGGTCCGGTAGACCAACGTCGCCAGCAGGTGATCGAGGAGGCGATGCGTGTCGTCCATGGCGGTGCGGGTGGATACAGAGCCTAGGCTCTGTCTGGAAAATGTGAGGTGACTTCGGCGCTTTTCCAAGCCACGCCGATGCCACCCAAGCGACACGCCCTCACCGACGCCCAGTGGGCCCGCATCGC
>JBCBNX010000016.1 GCA_039821555.1 Bacteroidota bacterium | reverse complement strand
TTAGCCTTACACCAAGCCGTTCACTTCTGGCCAGGATAAGCCTTGCGAAGTGATCTGTTAGCTCCCATGCTGAATGGCCGTCGTCATCTAGCTGACTGACCTCAACCAGATCTCTCAACGCCGCTCTGTCCGAAGCCAGTCGCTCAAGGATCGGACGGGTAGCACCTTGCACCTCAGCAAGATTGTCCCAGTCAAGCCTTTCCAGATCGTTTAGCTGAGTTGTGACGAAAGCAGACATGCGCTCCAGAGTTAATTAGAAGGCCGCACAAAAGACGGTTATACACCGCTCTGTGTTACACACCACGAAGCTTTACCTCCAAGTCTGGAAGCTTATAAAGCGGTGACTGCCTAACCTGGCGCTTTGAAAAGCCTAAACCATAGAAGAAGTCCGAGAACAGGTCTACCATTTCCTCGCTAAGCCTTGGGTCGAAGGCGACTTCATCGATCAACTTGGTTGGATTGATTGGATACTGATAGATCTCCGACGAGTAGTCGTCCTCGTGACTGAAGTGAATAAGCCGAATTTCCTTCTCGTGACTGAATTCCTCGCGCTTCACAAGCAGCGTTCTGGCTTGACCTCTGCCGGATGGATCAAGGATACCGCTGCCCGATCCTCCAGCGTCGTTCAGCATCTGGACGAGCTTGTATTGGGGAAGGTAGCTGACTTTCCCGATGAAACAGCTCAGTTCAGGGTACGATTTCGACGTATCTAGAAGGGATTCGAGCAGACGCCTGATGGTAGACCGAACACGAACGCCTTGCCTGTCGGGAGAATAGATCCGCCACATTGCGTCGGAATCACGATCCAAAGTCCAGCACTGGCCGTAGAGCTTGTCCTTGAATCCAATCGAAAACCTCTCGTCTGACTTCAGCCTCTCGACGGCGCTGAGCACGTAGTTCTCGAACGGATCGTCCCAGAGAGACGGACGGACTAAGGTGTTGCGCTCCGAGCGGAGCAGTTCCAAGAGCCGTTGCAAACTGAAGATCCGGTACACCTCACGATCTAGGTCGCTCTCATCGATTCCCAGATAGTGGTGTCTGGCAGGGCTCATGGTTTGGGGAGCGGTATAACCAGTAATTCGGTGTCGTTAGGGAGCAATATAACATGGCTACTCGATGCCTAGTGTGCAGCAAGAGGATAGAGAAAACTAAGCGCAAGCCTTTAGGGGACAGCAGTATGCAGCCATGCTTGGTGAATTATGCCACTCTGTCCGTCCGCCCCTTGCACGCGCTCCGGAATCTTTCGCCGGGCCCTGCGTTAACGTCGGCTCAGCCTGCCCGTCCCACTCGACAGCGTCCGCCTGACCGCGTTCCATGCCCGCCGCCCTGCCTGACGCCCCCGCGCGCTCCAGCTTCATCCACGACCAGATCGAGGACGACCTCGCCGCTGGGAAGACCGAGGTCGTCGTCCGCTTCCCGCCGGAGCCCAACGGCTACCTCCACCTCGGGCACGTCAAGTCGATGTGCCTCAACTTCGGGCTGGCGCGCGACTACGCCGCCCGCGCCGCGACGCGCTGCCACCTGCGCTTCGACGACACCAACCCCGAGACCGAGGACATCGAGTACGTCCGCGCCATCAAGCGCGACGTTCGCTGGCTCGGCTTCGACTGGGGCGAGCACCTCTACCACGCCTCGGACTACTTCGAGCAGCTCTACGACTGGGCGCTCCAGCTCATCCGCGATGGCAAGGCCTACGTGGACAGCCAGGACCTCGACGCGATCCGCGCGAATCGGGGCACCGTCACCGAGCCAGGCACGGCGAGCCCGTACCGCACCCGCACCGTCCAGGAGAACCTCGACCTCTTCGAGCGCATGCGCGCGGGCGACTTCCCCGACGGCGCGCACGTCCTCCGCGCCAAGGTGGACCCGCAGCCGGGCGACGACTGGCCCGTGATGGGGCACCCCAACATGAAGCTGCGGGACCCTGTTATGTACCGCATCCGCCACGCCGCACACTACCGCCGCGGCGACGCGTGGCCGATCTACCCGCTCTACGACTGGGCGCACGGCCAGTCCGACGCCATCGAGGGCATCACGCACTCGCTCTGCACGCTGGAGTTCGACGTCAACCGCCCGCTCTACGACTGGTACCTCGACGCGCTCGGCATCGAAGCGGGCGCGCGCCCGCACCAGTACGAGTTCGCGCGCGGCAACGTGGACTACACCGTGATGAGCAAGCGCAAGCTGCGGACGCTCGTCACGGGCGGCCACGTGGCAGGCTGGGACGACCCACGTATGCCGACGGTCGCGGCGATGCGGCGGCGCGGCGTCACGCCCGAGGCCCTGCGCGCGTTCTGGGAGAGCGCAGGCGTCACCAAGACCAACAGCCGCGCCGAGATGGCGCAGCTCGAATACGCCATCCGCGACGACCTCAACACCCGCGCCCCGCGCGTCCTCGCCGTCCTCGACCCGCTCAAGGTCACGGTCACGAACTGGCCCGAGAACGAAGTCGACTACCTGCACGGCGACTACTGGCCGCGCGACATCGACCGCGAGGGCAGCCGCCCGGTGCCGTTTGGCCGCACGCTCCTCATCGAGCGCGACGACTTCGCCGAGAACCCGCCGAAGGACTACTACCGCCTCGCACCGGGCCGCGCCGTGCGCCTGCGCCACGCCTACGTGCTCCGCTGCGACGAGGTCGTTAAGGACGATGCGGGCGAGGTCGTGGAACTCAAGTGCACGTATTTCCCGCGCGACGAGCAGGGCCACGACACCTCCGGGCTCAACCCGAAGGGCACGATCCACTGGGTCAGCGCTGACCACGCTATCGAGGCCGAGGTACGGCTCTACGACCGCCTCTTCCGCGTCCCCGACCCCGACACCCCCACGTCTGAAGAGGGGCCCGAGGGCGGCAGCTTCCTCGACCACCTCAACCCCGATTCGCTGCGCGTGGTGACGGGCTACCTCGAACCGAGCCTCGGCAAGGCGCAGGTCGGCGACCGCTTCCAGTTCGAGCGCCAGGGCTATTTCGTCGTGGACGAAGACAGCCAACATGGTGAAGAGGGCGACGACCGGCTCGTCTTCAACCGCACCGTCACGCTGCGCGACTCGTGGGACAGCGAGGAGGAAGCCACGACCGGCGAGACCGCCGAGGAGAAAGCCGCCCGCAAGGAGCGCCAGCGGCAACTCGAAGCCGAGCGCGGCGACCCTGTGGAGGCTCTCGACGCCGACGACCGCGCCGCCTACGACCGCTACGACGGCCTCGGCGTGAGCCAAGGCGACGCGCTGCTCCTGGCGCAGGACCCGCTCCTGGCGCAGTTCTTCGAGGACGCCCTCGCCGTCCACGGCGATGCGGCCACTGTCGCGCCGTGGGTGACCAACGAGGTGCAGCGCGTCCGCAAGGACACGCCGTTGGCCGATCTCAAATTCAGCGCCGCTGACCTCGCCGCGCTCGTTGCGCTCGTGGACGACGGCACGCTCTCCAACCGCGCCGCGAAGCAGGTCCTCGACGCGATGGCCGAGACGGGCGATGCGCCCGCCGCCATCGTCGAGCGCGAAGGCCTGCGCCAGGTCTCCGACGCCGACACGCTCGCGCCCGTCATCGCCGGGGTGCTGGGCCGCTTCCCCGACAAGGTCGCGGCCTACCAGGGCGGCAAGACGGGGCTGATCGGCTTCTTCGTCGGGCAGGTCATGCGCGCTACAGGCGGCTCGGCCAACCCGGCACTGGTGAAGGACCTGCTGGCGAAGGCGCTGTCGTGAGGGGACGTGTGCTCGTGGCGACTCCCCCCGTTTTTGGCGACGGTCGCTGCGCTCCCCATCGCCAAAAACTGTCCCCCTCACCCGTGAGGGGGACCGTCCGAGGAGCGCAGCGCGCAGCGCGGAGACGACGCAGGACGGGGGGAGCCATCACCGTGCTCCTCACCCTCCTCCTCGCTCTCCCCGCCTTCGCTCAGACAACCACCACGCCGAGCACCCCGACACTGCCGGTGGGCGTGCCGCAGGTGTCCGCCCAGGCGCGCGTGTCGCTGCTCACGTTCTACCCGCGCGAGCAGGTCCACACCATCTTCGGCCACAGCGCCCTCCGCGTCACGGACCCCGCGACAGGCCTGGACCGCGTCTACAACTTCGGGACGTTCGACTTTGACCAGCCGTTCTTCGTCCTCCGCTTCATCCGCGGGCAGCTCGACTACCAGCTCTCCGTCGCCGACTTTGACCGCGTGCTGGCATTCTACCGCAGCCAGGGCCGCGCCACCGTCGAGCAGACGCTCGCGCTCGACAGCACGGCGGTGCGGACCATGTTCGCGCTCCTGGAGACGAACTACCTCCCCGAGAACCGGACGTACCGCTACGACTTCTTCTTCGACAACTGCGCCACGCGCCTCGTCGACGCCGTGGACGCCGCCACGCCCGACACGCTGCGGCTGGGCACCTTCGAGGACGACGCGACCTTCCGCAACCTGATCCGGCCCTACGTCGCCGAGCAGCCGCTGCTGCGCCTCGGCATGAACCTCGGTCTCGGTCTGCCCACCGACGCCGTGGCGACCGACTACCAGCGGACGTTCCTCCCGCTCGAACTCCTCGACGCCTTCGACCGCGCCACGCTCGGCGGTGAGCCGCTGGTGGCGCGCACCGACACGCTCTTCTGGACGAGCGACGCCGGACGTACGCCCGCGCCCTCGAACTGGCCGCTCGTGCTGACGTGGGCGCTCTTTGCGGTCGGCGGTACGCTCACGGTGCTCGGCTGGCGGCGCAAGCGGGTCGTCGGACGCTGGGGGCGCCGCGGCGATGCGCTGCTGTTTGCGGTCGCCGGACTGGCCGGGTCGATCCTCGCGTTTCTGTGGTTCGGGACGGAGCACCGCGTCACAGGGCCAAACCTCTCGCTGCTGTGGCTCTGGCCGTTGCACCTGTTGATGGCGCCGGTCTTGCTCCGCGCCGCACTGCCCGGGTGGGGGCGGGTCTACCTCTGGGCGGCAGCCATCGCGGCCAGCGGCATGGCGCTGACGTGGGGATTCTGGCCCGAGACGTTCCCGGCACCGCTGTGGCCAGTAGCGGCGCTGCTCGCGCTGCGGGCTGCCCGACGCGCGCTGGAGCCCAAAGAGAAGAGCGCGCACGCCGCGCAGGTCGCGTAGAAAAAGGCGATACGGAAAAAGTTTGTTGGAACAAGTAAGGGGGCGACTCGTCAATCCCTCAGTCGGCATCCCCTCCCGCCTTCCGTTCCACGTCTCCGCTGTGGGAGTCCGTTTCTCCTTTCCCTTGCTGCCATGACCTTCTTCCGCTACCTCGCCGCCGTCGCCGCGGCCGTCCTCGTCGTCGTCGCGTTCTCGACGCTCCGTCCCGCCGAAGCCCCCGCCTCGCTTCTCGACGTCCCCGCTGGGTCCTATACGCTCGATGCGGTCCACTCCGAAGTCGCCTTTGAGGTGCGCCACTTCGGCGTCTCCAAGGTGCGCGGTGAGTTCAGGGACTTCGCCACCGAGATCGCCTTTGCCGACGGCACGCCCACGAGCCTCTCCGTGTCGTCCACGATCCAGGTCGCCTCGGTCGACACCGACAACGAGCGCCGCGATGGCCACCTCCGCTCGGACGACTTCTTCAACGCCGAGGAATTCCCGACGATCACCTTCACGAGCACGCGCGTCGAGGACGCCGATCCGGACGACGACGAGTTCCTCTTGATCGGCGACCTCACGATCCGCGACGTGACGAAGGAGGTCACGATGGAGGTCGAGATGCTCGGGCCAGTGATCGGCATGAACGAGGACACCCGCATCGGCTTCGAGGCCGAAACGGAGATCAACCGCCAGGACTTCAACGTGAAGTGGGGCGGCGCCCTCTCCGGCGGCGAGCTCGTCGTGAGCGACGATGTCGAGATCGAGCTCAACATCGAGGCAATCCTGGCCGAATAACTCTCCCTAGCGCGTCCCACGCGTCACGCCCCCGCTGCTCGCTCCAGAGCGGCGGGGGCGTCTTTGTGAATGCGGCAGTGGGGCAGTGGGGCAGTGGGGCGGTGGACGGTGCGACCTTGCAGCGGTAGACGGCGGGAAAGGGAGCACGCAGGGCGAATTCGTTTGGTGCGGCCCAGCAGAGCCGCACGTCGCTCACGCAGCACGACCATGCGAGGGCCGCCCCCACACCGCGAGGGGACGCGCCCCGGCACCGCCATCGGGTCGGAACCGCTTCCGGCCAGGCGCGGCGCAGGCTACTCTGGAAGCAATCAACTCCGTCCCTGCTTCCGGTCCCTACCATGCGTCCTTCCGCCCCCCATGTCGTCGGCATCGACTTCTCCGACGCCTCCGCCCGTGCGCTCCGCTCGGCTGCCGGGCTTGCCCTGACCGCCGCCGCCCCGCTGCACGTCGTCCACGCCGACGAGACGCAGACGACCGCGCGCGCGCGCCCCGCAGACTCGCTGCTGACCGACCTCCGCGCCTTCGTACGGCGCACGTTTGAGGGCCACCTGCCCGGCGTGCGGATCACCTACGCGCTCGCCCGCGACCTCTCGCCCGGCCTGGCGCTGAGCAGCTACGCATCCGACGTGGACGCCCGCCTCGTGGTCGTCGGCACGCACGGGCGGCGCGGCGTGAAGCGGCTGCTGCTCGGCAGCGTCGCCGAAGAGGTCGTGCGCACGGCACCATGCCCCGTCCTGACCATCCCCGACCCGGTGGCCGAGGTGGCCACCCCGGCCAACCGCCCCGTGCTTGCGCCCGTCGACTTCTCGATGGCGTCGGAGGAGGGGCTGCGCCTCGCCCGCGCTTGGGCCACGCGCCTGAACGCGCCGCTGGTGCTGCTCCACGTCATTGACGCGGGGCCATACCCGGCGTTTTATCTCCCCGATCTGGCCGAGGGGACCACGCTCACGCATCTGCTCGACGAGCGGGCTCGCAAGCGGATGCCGCGCTTCTACGCGCAGGCGGTCTACGGCCTCGACGCCGCTGCGGGCCACGCTGAAGTGGACGGCATTCGAATCGAGACGGCCGTGGGCCGCGCCGATGTCGAGATCGCGGCCGTGGCGAAGGAGATCGGCGCTCGTCTCATCGTCATAGCGACGCGCGGGCTGACTGGGCTGGAGCACGTGCTCCTGGGCAGCACGGCCGAGCGGACGCTTCGCCGTGCGCCGTGCCCCGTGCTCACGCACCGCCCGAGCCCCACGACGGACTCGCCCGGGGACGCGGCGGCCGTCCACGCCGATGCCAAGGCGCTCCTCGAAGCCGACCTGCACCTGCCCTAGCGGCTCAACGTAGGCCAGCTGCCGCGCTTCCCTCACGTTCAACTGCCTCCTCCCATGCTGAAGATCGAACGCCTCCTTTTCCCGACTGACCACTCGAACTGCGCCGACAGCGCGCTCGGCCACGCGCTCGCCCTCGCGGCACTCTACGACGCCGAACTCCACATCCTGACGGCCCTCGATGTCTACGACGACCTCGACGACCTCGTGGACGATGACGACCTCGACGGGATGGCGTCGATGCTGCGCCAGCACGACCGCGTGCGGGTCGTCCGCGTCGCCGAACTGGGCAGCTCCGCCGCCGATGTCATCCTCGACTACGCGGCGCACGCCTACATCGACCTCGTGGTGATGGCTACGCACGGGCGGCGCGGGGTGGCGCACCTGCTCCACGGCAGCGTCGCCGAGCGCGTCGTCCGGGAGGCGCCGTGTCCCGTGCTCACGCTGCGCTGCGATGCGCCCACGCTGGACACCGACGACGCGACCGACAACCGCATCCTCGTGCCGTTCGACTTCTCGGACCGCTCGCGCTACGCCCTCGACTACGCCGCCGACCTCGCCCGCGTCTTCCGCGCCGACCTCGAACTCGTCCATGTCGTCTCCGACGCGATGTGGCCGGACGTCTACGGCTACGACGCGGGCACGAGCAACACCGAGGTGCTGCTCACGCGCGCCCGCACGGCCCTCGATCGCCTGGTCAGCGAACTCCGCGCCAGCGGAGTCAACGCGTATGCCCACGTGGATGTCGGGTTCGCTGCGACCAGCCTGGCCGACATTGCCGCCGAGCGCAATGCGGAACTGATCGTGATGGCGTCGCACGGGCTGACCGGGCTGAAGCGATTGCTCCTCGGCAGCGTCGCCGAAAACACCGTCCGGCTCGCCTCGTGCCCCGTGCTCGTCGTGAAGCCGTTCGGCAAGTCGCTCCTCCACGCGCGCGACCTCACCCGCATGGGCATGACGACAGCCTAGCTTGGCCCTCGGCCTTTGCTATCGGTCCCTCGTCCTTGGTCTTCTGGGTTGGGAACCCGCAGGAGGCCAGGGGGGAGGGATCAGTCTTTTCAGGTGCTCCCTTACCCAAACATCGTGAAGCGCTCGTCGGAGGCGGGGGGCTTGAGGTAGGTCGTCCCGGTGCCCTCGACGGCGACGATCTGGCGGAGCAGTTCAGCGAAGTCGTCGGCGTTGTTCACGAAGTCGATCTGGGCGACGTTGAGGATAAGCAGCGGCCCCTTCGCGTAGTGGAAGAAGAAGCGGTCGTAGGCGTCGGCGAGGTCGGCGATGTAGGCGCGGTCCATGCTGCGCTCGTAGCTGCGGCCGCGCTGCGCGATGTTGTGCATGAGCCGGTCGACGGACGACTGGAGGTAGACCACGAGGTCGGGTGCGGGCGCGTTGGGCTCCATGATCGAGAAGAGCGACTCGTAGAGCGCCATCTCGTCGCCGTCGAGTGTGAGCCGGGCGAAGATGCGGTCCTTGTCGAACGTGTAGTCCGCGACGACGGCCTGCTGGAAGAGGTCGCGGTCGCGCAGCGCCTTCTGTTGGCGAAAGCGGCTCGCTAGGAAGTTGAGCTGTGTCTGGAACGCCCAGCGCTTCGGGTCCTCGTAGAATCGCGCCAGGAACGGGTTCTCCTCGAACTCCTCCAGCACCAGCCGCGCGCCGGTGTGCTCGGCGAGCATGCGCGCGAGCGTGGTCTTGCCCGCCCCGATCACACCCTCAATGGCAACGTAGCGAAGGCGGTCGGGGAGCGGCGTGGGCACAGGGCGGAGCGGCAGGAAGACGGAGAGGAACCTCGGGAGAATACCGACGCGGGGTGACAGGATCTGTCAGTGTGCCGACAAGCCGAGGACCGAGAAGGTGCGGTGGATGGGCCGCCGCGTCAACCCTCGCTTCGATTCCTCCTCGGCTCTTCGTCTCCACCACCGTGGCTGCCACCACCGTGGCTGCCACCACCGTGGCTGCCACCACCGTGGCTGGCATCCTGGGGCTCGTCGTCGCGCAGGGCGAAGTCGGTGCAGCGGAGCGCGGCGCGGTCGGGGCAGGCCGCGAGGAGGTCGGCCACCGTCTCGTTCCAGCGGGGGACGACGCGGTCGGGCGCGAGGTCGGCGAGCGGTTGCAGCACGAAGCGGCGCTCGGCCAGGCGCGGGTGCGGGACCGAGAGCCGCACCGTGTCAAGGTCGAGGTCGGCGTAGAGCACGAGGTCGAGGTCGAGCGTGCGCGAGGCCCAGCGGTGCGCCCGCGTGCGCCCGGCCTCCTGTTCGATGGCGAGGAGCACGTCGAGCAGCGCCTCCGGGTCAAGTGAGGTGGAAGCCGTCACGACGGCGTTGAGGTAGGCTGGCTGCGGCGTGCCGTCGAGCGTGTGCGCCTCGGCCTCGTAGACGGGTGAGCAGCGCGTCACCGTCACGTCGGGGTGCGCGTCGAGGGCGGCCACGGCGGCGCGCAGTTGCCCGATCCGGTCGCCGAGGTTGGCCCCCAGCGCAATGGCGACGAGGGCGCGCGGCGGCGCAGCGGTGTTGCGGGGCAACGATGGCGCGGACTGGCCGCCCGCCGTCTCGCCGTCTGTGCGATTCATTGCCTCGTCCATCACGCCCGCTCAGCGCGGTAGACGGCCTCGGCAGCGTCGCAGGGACCGCCGACGGGTGGGTTCGGCTTGCGCACCAGCACCTCCACGCGCGCGACCTGTGGGTGATCGCCCAGCACAGCCTGCGCGATCAGGTAGGCCAGCCGTTCGATGAGGTAGACCTTCTCGCCCGCGATCACGCCGCGGATGCGCTCGTAGACGCGCTCGTAGTTGACCGTCTGGTCGAGGTCGTCGTGTTGGGCGGCGTACGTGATGTCGAGGTCCATCGCCACGTCTACCTCGAAGCGCCCGCCGATGCGGTGCTCCTCGGGCATCACGCCGTGGTGGGCGAAGAAGACGGCGTTGGTCAGTCGTACCGTCGCCAGGCCAGACGTGCGGATCGGAACGGGCGAGTGGGCAGCGGACACGGCAGGGCGGGTGGGGTGGGGTGGGCCTCGAAGCTAACAGCCAGCGCCGGTCAGTAGCCGAGCGCGGCCAGCGTCGCCTCGTCTTCTGCATCGAGGGCGCGCCCGGCGCGGCGGTCGGCAAGCAGGTCGGCGACGAAGAGCGTGGCGTAGAGGCCGAGCACGGAGTCCGAGCGGGTGCGGTGCTCGGCGAAGCGCTCGGTCACGGCGCGCGTCTCCTCGGCGTCACGGGTAGCCTCGTCGATGTAGATCGCGCGTGGGCCGTGCGGGCCGTCGGGAGCCTCGGCCGGGAAGCTCTTCTCGGGCTCGTGGAGCTTGGTGCCGAGGTGGCACCCCACGCACTGCGTCGGGGCCGCGAGGTCGCGCGGCGGAGTCGAGGTGCCGTCGGCGAGGGTGCCTGCGGCGTCGTAGACGAGGAAGTCCCAGAAGCCATCGGCACGCTTCTGCTTGATGGTCACCTCGGCGCGCTCGCCGTCCAGCCAGTGCTCTCCAATAAGCGCCGTGCCGGGCGGGTAGACAATGCGCTCGCCGTTCGCATCGAAGTCGCGGAGGGCCTGGCGGAGTGCGCCCTTTTCGACATAGACCCGCCGCCGCGCGCTCGTCATCACGCCGTCGATCTCGACCGAGTACCAGCCGTCGGCAGCACGGCCGGACGCGTCGAGGTAGGGCACCGCGCTCTGAAAGTCAGACAGCGAGGCAGGGACGGCGCGCGCCTCGGCATAGGTCGCCTGAAACGCGGCCTTCGCTTCGTCCCAGTCGATGCGTCCGTCTTCGGCAGCGCTGGCAAACGCGCCGCGCGTCGGCGCCGGTAGCGCGTCCATGTTGAGCGTCACGGCGTTGCCCTCGCGCCCGAGCAGCCCGGCCTCGAGCGGGTCGCCGCCGCCCGGCCCAACGTAGCTGCCGAAGTAGAAGGCCAGCAGCACGTCCTCGTTAGCCTTGTCGAGGTCGACGATGATCCCGTCTATCCCACCGCTGCACCCCACCCAGAGCACCAGCGCGGCGACCCAGCATCGGGCGCCGAGAGCCGAGAGCCGAGAGCCGAGAGCCGAGCGTCTAGTTGAGTTGCTGGAGGTAGGCACGGGCGCGTTGGTCAGTCGGGTCGAGGGCGAGGAGGCGTTCGAAGAGGCGGCGCGCCTCGGCGGTGCGACCTTGCTGGGCGCGGAGCACGCCGAGGTTGCCGAGCGCAGGCGCGTAGGTCGCGTCGGCGGTGAGCGCCCGCTCGAACTGCTCCGCGGCGGCGGCGAGGCGCGCCGGGTCTTGCTGGGCTGCGATCAGGTGCACCGTGCCGAGGTTGACGCGCGCGACGGCGAAGTCAGGGTCGAGCGCGACGGCACGACGGAGCGCCGTCTCGGCGCCGGCAATGTCCTGCTGTTGGAGGAGCGCGAAGCCGAGGTTGTTCCAGCCGTCCGGATGGTGCTCGGGGTCAAGTGCGAGGCCGACCCGCCAGGCGGCGATGGCGTCCGTGGGGCGGCCGGTCGCGTTGAGCGCCTCGCCGCGCTTGAGGTGTGCCTCGACCAGCTTCGGCGCGAGCGCCACAGCCTGGTCGAGCGCGGCGACGGCTTCCGCTGAGCGGCCGGTGGCGTGCAGGGTGTGGCCGCGCCAGAAGTGCGCCCAGGCATAGTCGGGGGTGGTGGAAGCGGCCTCGCTCAGCACAGCGAGCGCCACCTCGGTGGAGTCCATCGCGGCAAGGGCACGGCCCAGCGTGACACGCGCGTCGGGGTGGGCGCCGCCGAGGGCGAGCCCGCGCCGCAGCTGGTCCACGATGCCGGGGAGGTAGGCCGGGAGCCCGTGCGTCGTCTCGTAGAACTGGAACGTGGCCAGGCCGCTGTCGATCAGTCCGCGGCCATTGTCGTTCGGGTCGGCCTCCGTAGTCGCGGATGCGGCAGGCGCGTCGCCCCGGTCGGCAGCGGTCACATCGACGAGGCGGAACGGCGTCGTGCGGGTCGGGCGGAGGAGCGCCGTCTCGACGCTCGCGCGCGCCTCGGGCAGCTCGCGGCGGATCCAGTGGTCGGTGAACGTGACGTGCGGGATGTCCGACGTGCCGGCCTTCTGCAGGTGGCAGCTTACGCAGTCGCCTTGCGCGGCCATCACGCGTGCGTCGGAGGCGTCCGCGTCGATGTCGGGGCGGGAGCAGGCGGCCTCGTGTGCCTCCGCGCCGTGGCACGAGCGGCACGTGATGTTGTAGTGGTCGGCCGGGAGCGCTTCCTCGGGGCGGTGCGGGTCGTGGCACGTCGTGCACGTCATTGCATCGGGCGTGCCCTGCGTTTCCTCGAAGCACGCACTCAGGCGCATCCGCACCACGTGCGAGGCCACGCCGAACGACTCGGGCTCGTCGAGGCTGCTCTCGGTGGCGAAGACGGTCCGGTGGGCGCGCAGCGGCGCACCGGGGACGTAGCTCAGCGGCGTCTCGCCCGGCTGGAAGACGGTCGTGCCTTCGAGGTGACATTGCTGGCAGACATCGAGTTGCAGGTCGATGCTCAGGTGCGCGGGGTTGACGATGGTCGGATCGGGGCCGTCGGCCTGCCCGTCCGGGTCGGCCTGCCAGGCGGCGACATGCGCCGAGGCGGGCCCGTGGCAGCGCTCGCACGAGATGCCACCGTCGGTCTCGACGAAGTGGTTGACCGAGAACGCCGTGGCATCGGGCACCCCCGCGTGGCAGGCGATGCACTCCTCCGTGATAGCGCGGTTGAAGCGGTGGTTGAGGTTGGTGTAGCCGGGGCTCATCGCCCACAGGCTGCGGTCGACGTACCACGTGAGCGGCATCTCCGTCAGATAGCCGCCGTCTGCCGTCTCGACGGTCATCAAGTAGGAGCGCGTGGCGTGGCCGGAGCCGATCACGTGGCTCGCGGCGTAGGTCAGTTCGTGGGAGAGCGTCCCGTCGGGGTCGCGGCGGAACTCGCGTTGGTAGAGCGTGTCGCCGCGCACGAACGCTTCGTAGGAGAGGTCGAACGCGGGGTTGTAGACGACGGGGCTGCGACCGCTGGCGTCGAAGCGCTCCGGCGCCGTCGCGGGATCAAAGCGGGTGAGCGCGTGCGCCTTGTTGGTCTGCGCGTACGGTGCCGCGATGTCGCCGTGGCACGACGCGCAGGAGGCGTCGCCGACATAGGTGGCAGCGCTGACCGGCGGGGGGGCGCTGGGCGACGTGCATCCGATGACGAGTACGCTAACCCAGACTACGGCGGCGCTCAGCCACACGGCACCGCGAGCCGTGGAACTGGGACGCGTTCGGCGCCGAGCGAAGCGAACGAGAGGAGGCATGGAGGAGCGTTCCGTAACGAGCGTTCGTGGGTGCGGGGAACGAAGAGGCGGGAGGGTGTAAGCCTTGTTGCCTTCACGTGGCCCCCACAGAAGAGGCGCGAAGATACGAGCCTGCTGGACTCAGTTCTGCGATTCTGCGCACGAGGGCGCGGGGTTGCGCGAAGTGGAATGGCTCTTGCTGACCAGGGGAGTGTCTAACCTTGTGCTCCCTGCCTGCGACCGCCAGTTACAGGAGTGCCCCACCCAGCTTCGATACAACCCACCCTATGCTGTCGAGCCGAGCCGTGTTGCTGGTAGGCGCGTTGAGCCTCGCGCTCCTCGTCGCCCTTGCTGTGCTCGGGCTGCACCTCACGCAGCCGACAGCCGAGCAGGCCCGCGTCGCGCCGACCGCCTACGCCCCAGACTACCTCGACGGGGTCGCCGATCTCGACGACGTGCCGCTCGACGTCGCCACCGACCGCTTCCTCGATGCGGTGCAGCAGCAGTACCCGACGCCCGAGTCTGTGACCATTGACGAAGCGCTCGCCTCGGCCGCGGTGGCGCTCGCTGCGCGGCTCAACACGCGTGGCACGCCGGTCGCGGTCACCTTGTCGGCGCAGAGCCTGCAAACCGCCACGCTCCGTGGTGAGCTGCTTCTCGCGCTCCTGCAGAGCGCCGGGCTCGATCTGGGACTGCTCCGGGTCGATCCCGCCGAGGGCCCACCCGCCCTGACACGTCGCGTCGTCGAGCCTGATGCGGTCGACCCGGGCACGACCGCCCCGGGCACGACCGCCCCGGGCACGACCGCCCCGGGCACGACCGCCCCGGACACGGCTGACCCGCTCGCTTCCTAATCCCGTACGTCACCCCTGCGCTCGCGCGCTCGCCTACCGTCCGCCATGAACACGACTTTTCTCATCCTGACCGCCGTGATCGTGCTCGCCGTCGCCCTCGGCGGTGTGATCGCGTTTCTCTACGTTCGGGCGCGCCAATCCGAGAAGGTGGTCACGGCCGCGCAGCCGCAGTCGCAGAAAGACCTGCTCCGCCAGAAGGAAGAGCAGGTCACGAAGATCCGGCAGCGCATCGAGCAACTCTACCAGCAGCAGCAGCAGGAGCAACGCGTCCAGAACGCACAGCTCTCGCAGCAGATGGACGATGTGAAGCTGCACCTGGAGACGAACGACCGCAAGGTAGACGGCCTGCGCAGCGAACTCCACCACGAGATCGACCGGCGCAACCAGGAACTCGACGAACTGCGCCACCAGCTCGCGGGCGCACTCGATGCGTTCTGGAAGACGCACGACGCGCTCCCGGAGGGCCAGCAGACGGCTCCGCTGCAGCTTGTCGCTGCCAACCCGCCAGCGCCGTCGTCCCCGCCAGCGTCGTCGTCCCCGCCAGCGTCGTCGTCCCCGCCAGCGTCTGCTCAGCAGGCCGATGCTCAGCAGGCCGAGGCTCCGCCGTCGGTGCCCTTGGCTCCTGCCGCGGCCGTGCCGCAGGCCCCCGCGCCGCCCCCGGTCAGCGCCCCGCCGCCCAGCACGCCGCCTGTCGCTCCGCCCGATTTCGGTGTAGAGGAGATCCCTGCCTCGCCTGCTCCGCCCGCCGGGGATGGCCTCCAATGGCAGTCGTTCGACTTCGCCGCCAGCGAGCCGCCCCAGCCGGAGTCTAGCGATGCCGCTCCAACAGGGGGCAACGTTGCGATGCCGGAGGACGACTTCGCCGCGCCCGCGGGCGACTCGACGGCTGCGCCGCTGCCCTCGTTTGCATCGTTCGATAGCCTAGCCAGCACGCCGGAGCCCCCCGCACCCGCGACGTCAGAGCCTGCGATCCCCGAGCCTATCATCCCTGAGCCCATTGTCTCTGAGCCGATGGCTCCAAGGCCCGCTGTCCCGGAGCCGATGGCCTCAAGGCCCGCTGTCCCGGAGCCGCCGACTCCTCAAACCCCTGCGACTCCTCAGGCCGCTGCGCCTCCGCCGGAGCCTGCGGCCCCCGCCCGTCCGCCCGAGGCCGATGTGCTCACGAAGATCTCCGGCATCGACGACGACCTCGAAGCGCAGCTCCACAGCCTCGGCATCACGAAGCTCGACCAGATCGCCCGGTGGAGCCGCACCGAAGCGCGCCGGGTCGCCCAGGAGCTCGGCCTCCGACCGCAGGTGGTCATGGACCAGTGGGTCTTCGAGGCGCAGTCCGTGCTCTTCGACCAGTACCAGCAGCAGCTAGTCTAGCGACGGCAGCCTCGGCCTCAACCTACCTCCGCATCCCGGTCTCATGAGTCTCCTTCTAGGCGCTGCGGGTCTGCTTCTTATCGCAGGGGGCAGCCTATACATCCTCGTCCGCGCCTTCACCACGAGCGTGCTCTGGGGCGTGGGATGCCTCCTGATCAGCCCCGTGATGATCGTGTTCGCGATGCTCCACTGGGACGGCGCAAAAGCCGGCGTGCTCGCTGCCGTCGCGGGTACGGTCGTGCTTTTTCTCGCCGGAATGCTCGCTTGACGCGCCGGAATGCTCGCTTGACGCGAACGAGTCCCGGCGCCGAAGTCTACCGAAACGCTCGCTCCCGGTCGAGGGCCTGCATCAGGTCCGTCACGCCGACGGGGCCGTGGCGGTAGAGTAGCGGCTCGCCATAGGTCGCCCCAATGCGGTAGCCGTAGACGCGCGCCCGCGCCTCCACCCAGCGGAAGAAGCCCGGGTTCGAGACAAACGTCTCCGGCTCGTCCTCGGCGGCCTCATAGTCGGGATTGTGGAACTGCGACGCGAACGCCTGGAGCGCCGCCGTGCGCTGCTCCCACACGCTCGTCACGTCCACGACGAACGTCGGCGTGAACTCGATCGACTGCATGTAGTGCAGCACGTGGTGCGGGCGCCACGGCTCTTGCGCCTCGCCGGTCTCCGGATCCGTCGTCTCCAGCTTACGAAGGCCGCTGTAGAAGAGCGCGTCGATGCTGAGCTGGGCGGCGTCGCCGTGGTCGGGGTGGCGGACGTGTCCCGGTGGCGCGTTGAGCAGGACGATCTTCGGGCGGTAGCGGCGAACGTGGCGCGCGATGGCCGTCTGGTTGGCCTTCGTGTTCTGGATGTCGCCGTCGGGCAGGCCGAGGTTGTGCCGTGCGCTCAGCCCCAGGATCTCGCCCGCCCGCGCTGCTTCTTCGAGGCGTAGTTCCGGTGTGCCGCGCGAGCCGAGTTCGCCGCGCGTGAAGTCGACGATGCCAGTGCGGTAGCCCTGCTGCGCGAGGACGCACATCGTCCCGCCCGCGCACAGTTCGACATCGTCCGGGTGGGCAGCGAGGGCGAGAACGTCGAGCGGCTCAGCGGGCATGGAGCTCAGCGGGCATAGGACCTAGGGAAGGCGGCGGATTGTGAGCGTACCAATGAAGCGACGGGCGTCGGCGAAGTAGGCATGGTCGCTCTCGGCGATGGCCAGGCGGGGCGACGTCGGGGCGTTGCTGGCGCGGTAGCTCTGGCCGCTGTCGGTGCCCGCGTCGTAGACCGCCAACTCGACGGTGGCGTCGTCGATCCACTGGCGGTTCTCGACGAGCGCCAGCGCGTCCACGCCGATGAACCAGTCGGGGCTGGGCGCGACCATCGACACGAGCGAGAGCGCGGTGAGCCCAGCGTCGCCGTCGGCGGTGAACGTCATCGTGCCCCTGTCGGGCGCGTCGTTGAGGATGGGGCCGCTGAGGTAGGCTGCGTTGTCGCCGAGAGCAGCCACTTCGCCCTGGAGCGCCGTGTTGACGCCGCGCTCGGCCATGTCCTTGATGCCGTCGGACGCCATCGTGCCGACATCGAAGAGCGCCAGGTCAGGCGCATGCACCGCGCCGACGAGCCGCGAGAAGTGCGCGTTCGGCGGGAAGTCAGCTGGGTGGGTGTCCATGCTCCACGTGGCCTCGAAGGTGACCTCGTAGGTCGCGACGCCGAGCGCGGGTGGCGCACCGACCTGCACGGTGCGCGTCGCCGAGGCCTCGTTGCCCGCCGCGTCACTCACGCTGTACTGGACCGTGTAGGTGCCCTCGGTGAGCGCGTCCACCGTCCCGTCGATGGCGATGCTCGCCGTGAGGTCGCCGTCGGTGTCGTCCTGCGCTGTCGCACCAGGCTCGACGTAGGCCTCGCCGAAGTTCAGCGAGAGCGGGTTCGCTCCGGCCAGCGTGATCACGGGCGCGGTGGTGTCACGGGGTTCCTCCGAGTCAGAGTAGGTCGAGTCGCAGCCGACGAGGAGGAGGGCGAGCGTAAGCGGGAGAAAGCGCATGAGGTTGAGCAAGTCGTGGAACCGAGGACGCGGAGAGCCAAAGGATGGAACGCAGAGGGCCGAGAACCGGGGAGGGGACGAGCGCGCCAGGGCTTACGCCGCATCCTCCGGTTTTTTCCGGCGGACGTAGATCACCTTCTCGACCTCCGCATGGACGACGCCCTCGGCATCGACGAGATCCACGCGGAAGGTAGCGTCGTGCGGCTCGCCCGAGGCGGTCGCCTGGCGGATCGCGTCGAGATCGGCGTCGGTGAGGCAAAACGTCGCGGTGAGTGTCGTGCGGCCGGGCTTGCGGAAGCGAATCGTGGCCGCTTTGTCCCACACGACGTAGTCCGGCCCGAGCACGTTGATGAGCATCACCATGTAGATCGGATCGACGGCCGCGTACATGCTCCCGCCGAAGATCGAACCGACGTAGTTGCGCGTCCGCCACGAGAGCGGTAGCCGGATGCACACCTCGCGCCAGTCATCGGCGAGGTAGGCGAAGCGCGCGCCCGTGCCGCGGTAGGCCGGGAAGAAGTTGAACGCCCACCGCCGGAGGCGACTGCGCCGCGATTCCCCGCTCATCCTACGACTCGTCGCGCGTGAGCCACTGCTCCACGACCGGCGCGTCGGCGACGGTGAGCTTGTCGAGCAGCGACTCGGGGCGCGTGGCGTCCACCAGCAAGACGCGCTGGCGGGGCCGGACGAAGCCGTCGGCGAGGCTGCGGTGGACGAAGGCGAGCAGATGGTCGTAGTAGCCCGCCGCGTTGAGCAGCCCGATGGGCTTGGTGCGGCCCGTCTCATCAGCGTTGATGCCGAGCGCGGACCACGTCCAGGCCTCGAACAGCTCTTCCCACGTACCGATGCCGCCGGGTAGCGCCACAAAGGCATCCACGAGGTCGGCTATCGTGGCCTTGCGCTCGTGCATCGAGTCCACGACGACGAGGTCGGTCAGCCCTTCGTGCGCCACCTCGCGGACGACCAGCCCGTGCGGGATCACGCCAATGACCTCGCCACCTGCTGCCAGGGCGGCGTCGGCGACTATGCCCATCAGTCCGACGTGCCCGCCGCCCGTCACGAGGCCGATCCCGCGCTCCGCCGCGAGCCGCCCGAAGGTCTGCGCGGCTTCAGCGTACGCGGGATTCGAGCCAGACTTGGAGCCGCAGAACACGGCAATACGACGAAGACGCATGGGAGGGGGAGGTTGACGGACGAATAACAGTTGCTCGCGTTGTCCTATCACATACCAGGTCGTCCGCGCGAAGGCGGGAGCCGAAGACCGACGAAGTCAATCCCCACGGTGGGTTGGATGGATCCCGGATCAAGTCCGGGATGACGTGAAGGTGAGAATGGGTTGCTAGCCTAGCGACCTGGCATGAGATGACGGGTGGAAGTTCGTCAACCCAGCGACCCGGCGTCACACCGCCCCTTCCAGATGGTCCCGGACGATGTCCTGCACGAGCGCGTCGACCTCGTCGAAGGCGGTCTTCGCACGCACCGGCGAGTTGGTCACGGCGCGGATCTCGTCTTCGATGGCCGTCGCGCGGGCCTCGATCTCCGGCATCGTGAGCGCGCCCTCGCGGATGGCGCGCAGCTCGTCGGCGTAGGCGAGGGGGAAGACGAGCGTGCCGGTCTGCACGAGTTCGCGGCACTCCATGAGCAGCCGGATGAGATGACTGGCGAATTTCGTGTCGAAGCCGTGGCGTTCGAAGAGCACCGTGCGGTTGGTCGCCGAGGCGAGGCGCGCGCCGACCTTCTTTCGGACGTTCTTGACGCGCTCGTGGTAGCCGTACGACTGGTCGCCGACCTGCGCGTGGCTGGCCTTCCAGGCGAAGCCGGGCGGCGGCTTCTGGTGGAGCGCGTCGCGGTGGCCCTTCACCTCGGCGAGCGAGATCGACGGGTTGGCCGCGTGCTGCTCGTCGAGCCAGGCGAGGGCGTCCTTGAGCGCGCCGTAGTGCTGGATGCGGATGCGCATCTTGTGGCGCTGGCTCGTGGCGTACCCGACGAAGCGCTTCATGAGGCCGCGGTGCGGGAAGAGGGCGCGCGCGTCGAGGAGCCGCTGGCCGAGCGGCGTCACGTGGACTACGTTGGGCGCGTCGGCGAAGAGCAGTTCGAGGACGTTGGGGTTGTTGTCGAGCGCGAGGCGGGCAAACTTGCGGACCTCGTAGGCTGTGAAGTCGATGGCCTCGGCGGTGTTCTTGCCTGCCGCGTCCTTCGCGACGTGCCCGCAGTCGACCTGCTCGACGCGACGCATCCCGTAGACCCACGGTGCGAGCGGCGCGAAGACGCCCGCGAAGTCCTCGTCGGAGTCGGGTCGCGCGGTACCGTAGAGCTGCGAGCCCGTGCGGATTTTGAGTAGGAGGTTGGCCTGAGCCTGAGCGCGGTCCATAAGCGAGAGAGTTGGAAAGGCAAGGTGCGTCTCGAAGTAGCAGCCGTGCGTCCGCGCGGCTCCCCCCGTTTGGGTTGACAGTCGCTATGCTCCTGCGTCAACCCAAGCTGTCCCCCTCACATGTGAGGGGGACAGCTTGACCGCCGTCCAGGCGTGTCAAGCGGGGGGAGCGCGACGCAGGACGGGGGGGAGCCGCCCTACTTCACCACGAAGTTGACCAGCCGGCCGGGCACCACGATCTCCTTGCGGACGGTGCCCTCGTCGAGGTAGCGCTGGACGTTCTCCACGGCGCGGGCGGCGGCGAGGACGTCGTCCTTCGAGGCGTCCTTGGCGACGGTCACGGTGCCGCGCACCTTGCCGTTGACCTGGATCGCGATCTCGACCTCGTCTTTCACGAGCGCGGCGGGGTCGTACGCGGGCCACGGCGCGTACGTCAGGCTCTCGGTGTGACCGAGCGCGGCCCACAGTTCCTCGCCGAGGTGCGGCGCGAAGGGGGCGAGCAGCAGCGTGAACGCCTCGGCGGCCTCGCGCGGGACCGTGTCCCACTTGTTGGCCGCGTTGACGAACTCCATCATCGCGGCGATGGCCGTGTTGAAGCGCAGGCCGTCCGTATCGTCCGTGACGCGCTGGATGGTGCCGTGCAGCGTGCGCTTCTCGTCTTTGGTGAGCGCGCGATCCATCACAGAATCGGCGAGCGCACCGGTCTCCTCGTTGAGCAGGAGGCGATAGGCGCGGGCGAGGAAGCGGTGGACGCCCTCTACGCCGCGTGTGCTCCAGGGCTTGACCTGCTCCAGCGGGCCCATAAACATCTCGTAGAGCCGCAGCGAGTCCGCGCCGTAGGCCGCCACCACGTCGTCGGGGTTGACGACGTTGCCGCGCGACTTCGACATCTTGTGTGACGTTGCTATCAGGTCAATTTGGGGGTCATCTTTCAATACCCACTTTCCATCGATTTTCTCCACCTGGGAACTATCAACCCGTTTGTAGTCATGAGGGAAAATCGCAGATGAGCCTGACGTTCCAGATGGGACATGAGCATCTGGATGACTAGCAGGCATTGGTTGCCCTTTCTTCCATCCTCGGTGATCTACGAGGGAATAGGCCATAAGGAACTCCATCTCGCCGAGGATCATGCCCTGGTTGACGAGCCGCTGGAACGGCTCCTTCGTAGACACGACGCCCGCGTCGAAGAGCACCTTGTGCCAGAAGCGCGCATAGAGCAGGTGCAGCACCGCGTGCTCCGCGCCGCCCACATACAGGTCGACCGGCATCCAATAGTCCTCCTTGGCCTTATCGACGAGCGCCTCGGGGTTGTCGGGATCGAGGTAGCGGAGGTAGTACCAGCACGAGCCGGCCCACTGCGGCATCGTGTTCGTCTCGCGCATGCCGGGCTGGCCGTCGTAGGTCGTCTCGACCCAGTCGGTGATGGCGGCGAGGGGGCTGTCGCCGGTGCCGGTGGGCTGGTAGGACTCGACCTCGGGGAGCGTCAGCGGGAGGTCGGCGGGCGTGAGCGGGTGCGGGTGGCCGACGCCGTCCTCGCCGACCTCGGTGAAGACGATCGGGAACGGCTCGCCCCAGTAGCGCTGGCGGCTGAAGAGCCAGTCGCGCAGCTTGTAGTTGGTCTGCGCACGCCCGACGCCGTTGTCTTCGAGCCAGGCCGTGATCGTTGCGATGGCCTCGACCTTGTCGAGCCCGTTGATATTCACGCCGCGCTCGGCGATGCGGCTCACAGGGCGGTCCGACGAGTCCGAGTTGACATGCTTGCCGTCACCGGTGTAGGCCTCCGCGGGCAAGCCGTCGGAGCCTTTCTTTCCCCCCGCCACGACTTCGCGGATGGGCAGCTTGAACGTTTGCGCGAACTCGAAGTCGCGCTCGTCGTGCGCCGGGACGGCCATGATGGCGCCGGTGCCATACGACGCCAGCACGTAGTCGGCGATCCAGATCGGGACGTGCGTGCCGCTGACCGGGTTGACGGCGTGCCCGCCCGTGAAGACGCCCGTCTTCTGCTTGGCCTCCATGCGGTCGCGCTCGGACTTGCGCTTCGTCTCGGCGATGTAGGCTTCGACGGCCTCCTGCTGGTCGTTCGAGGTGACCTCGTTGACGAGCGGGTGCTCGGGGGCGAGAACCATGTAGGTCGCGCCGAAGAGCGTGTCCGGCCGGGTCGTGTAGACGCGCAGCACCTGGTCGGGCGCGCCCGCGATGCGGAAGTCGACCTCCGCGCCCTCGGACTTGCCGATCCAGTCGCGCTGCATCTTCTTGATGTGCTCCGGCCAGTCGAGGTCGTCGAGGTCCGCGAGCAGGCGGTCAGCGTATTCGGTGATCTTGAGCATCCACTGCCGCATCGGCTTCTGGATGACCGGGAAGCCGCCGACCTCGCTCTTGCCGTCGATCACCTCCTCGTTCGCCAGCACCGTGCCGAGTTCGGGGCACCAGTTGACCGGCACCTCGGCCTGATACGCCAGCCCGCGCTCGTAGAGCTTAAGGAAGATCCACTGCGTCCACTTGACGTAGTCCGGGTCGGTCGTGTCGACCTCGCGGGACCAGTCGTAGGAGAAGCCGAGCGACTTCAGCTGCTCACGGAAGCGGCCGATGTTCTCTTCGGTGGTCTGCCGGGGGTGCGTGCCCGTCTTGATGGCATACTGCTCCGCGGGCAGCCCGAACGCGTCCCAGCCGATGGGGTGCAGCACGTTGAAGCCCTGCATCCTCCGCACGCGCGCGAGGATGTCGGTGGCCGTGTAGCCCTCCGGGTGCCCGACGTGCAGCCCCGCGCCCGAGGGGTAGGGAAACATGTCGAGGACGTAGTACTTCGGCTTCGCAGCGTCGAAGCCGGGGTCGCCGGGGCCGGGCGTGCGGTACGTCTCGTGGGCGTCCCAGTACGCCTGCCATTTCGGTTCGATGGCGTCGAAGGGGTAGCCTGCCATGGTGCGGCTGCAGGAAAGGTGAACGGGCGGACAGAAGCGAGCCAAAAGCTACGCGGGGGCCTAGCGAAGGTTCAGGGAAGGCGTTTGTTCGGTGGTGGCTCTGCGCCCCGTAAGTTGGGATGAACCATGTCTCGAATCGTTCTCGACACCAACGTTCTCGTCACGGGCCTGCGCTCCCGGCGGGGTGCCGCCAATCGTCTGCTGCGCTTGGTTGGACGCTCCTCGTTCGAGATTGCGCTCTCCGTGCCCCTGGTGCTGGAGTACGAGGACGTGCTCTTGCGGCCCCAGATGGTCCCGTTCGGTCCGCAGGAAGTAGGGCGGTTTATCGACGTGCTCTGTTTGGAAGGCCGTCTGCACTGCGTCTACTTCCTCTGGCGTCCCTACCTCCCCGATCCGAAGGATGATATGGTACTCGAACTCGCCGTCGCGGCGTCGTGCGACGCCATCGTGACCTACAACCAACGCGACTTTCGGGGCGTGGACCGTTTCGGCATTCGCGCCGTTCGTCCAGAAGCGTTTCTTGCCGACCTCTAGTTTTTCCGACTCGCCACGCAAGTGTCATGTCCACGTTAGCTGTGCACGTCCCACGCTCCCTCCGAGCACGGCTGGAGTCGCTCGCTCAGGAAGAGGGCGTCTCCGTCGAGCAACTCATCGCGAGCGCGCTCGCCGAAAAGGTCGCTGTGCTGGACGCGGAGGTGTATTTCCAGCAGCGAGCGAAGCGCGCAGACCGAGCGGCCTACGATGCCATGCTGGACAGCGCGCCGGATGTGCAGGCACACCCTGAGGGTGCCGTGAGAGACGTACGTGCGGCTCGTGGTGGAGAAGAGCGCTCGCTGCCTCAGGAGCGCAGAAGCCCATTCGACGATGCGATGGCTGCCTACAGAGCCGCGATGGAACAGGTCGGCGCATCCTACGATGAGGCCCTCCTCAAAGCTGTCGCCAAAGGCCTCGGCCCCGCGATCTACAACACCGACTCGAAGCTGGTCTCGTGCTCCGACCCGGAGGAGCTGAAGCGTGTCAAAGACAACTTCCTCATCAAGAAGCTGGGCATGGCGGACAGCGACCGTCTGATGAGCGGGATTCACGCCGTGTGCGAACAGACGAAAGGTCTCAAGGGGAGAAAACACCGCGCGGTGTTCTACTATCTCCTCGTGCAGCACTTTAGCAAAGAGGACGCGCTTATCGTATGACCGCCTTCCCTCAGCACAACGCCTCCGTCGCCGAGTGGGCCGACTGGCGCTGGCAGATGCGCCACCGCGTCCGCGACCTCGCCACGCTGGAGCGCTACATCCAGCCCACCGACTCGGAGCGGGAGGCCATCGAGCGCACCGCCGGGATCTTCCGCTGGTCGATCACGCCCTACTACGCGAGCCTCATGGACGCGCTCGACCCGGCGTGCCCCGTCCGGCAGCAGGTCGTGCCGCAGCGCTGGGAACTAGAGCCGGACATCGTGGGCGTCGAGGACCCGCTCGACGAGGTCGGCCACAGCCCGGTCAAGAACCTCATCCACAACTACGACGACCGCGTCGCCTTCTGCGTCACCTCAGAGTGCGGCATCTACTGCCGCTACTGCCTCCGCAAGCGCATGGTCGGCGACAGCGCGTGGATGATGCGCAAGGACGAACTCCGCGACGCCCTCGCCTACATCGCCGAGCACCCGAGCATCCGCGACGTGCTGCTCACCGGCGGCGACCCGCTCGTCTTCGCCGACAAGCAACTCGCGTGGCTCCTCGGCGAGCTGCGCGCGATCCCGCATGTGGAGGTGGTCCGGCTTGGCAGCCGCCTGCCCGTCGTCAACCCGTTCCGCATCACGGACGAACTCTGTGACATTCTGAAGGCGCACCATCCGATCTGGCTCAACACGCACTACAACCATCCGCGCGAGCTCACCTACGAGGCGTGCGAGGCGTGCGCGAAGCTCGCTGAGGCAGGGGTGCCCGTCGGCAACCAGACGGTGCTCCTCGGCGGCATCAACGACGACCTCGCCACCATGAAGGCGCTCTCGGAGGGCCTCGTGGCGATGCGTGTGCGGCCGTACTACATCTACCAGGCGCAGCTCATTGGCGGGACGGCCCACCTCCGCACGCCCATCGAGACGGGCATGGCGCTCATGCGCGGGCTGCGCGGCCACACGTCGGGCTTTGCTGTGCCGACCTACGTGCTCGACACGCCCGACGGCAAGGTGCCGCTCACGCGCGATTACGTTCTCGGCCGCGCGGGCGACCACGTCGTGATGGAGACGACGCGCGGGACGCTCTGGGCCGAGCCGAACCCGCTCCCCGACGGCTACGCACCGCCAATCGCCTTGCCAGAAATCACGATGCCACCCGAGGCGCGGACCATCCCCACGGGCGCGCCGACGTTCGTGCCCGTGCCCGACGGCTACGCCGACGTCAGCGCGACTTGTGACACCTAACGGCTTGGTCTGAACGATTTGGCGACTGGTGCGTATGCAGGCCGTCGCTCCCAGCGAGCGGCGCTTCGCAATCGCTCTAGACTCATCTCGGAACCCGCTACATGGACACCTCGGCCCTCGCTTCTGACGCCCGCACCTCGTCGACCGTTGCCTCTTCGACCGACGCCTCCTCTGACCCCGCCTTCTGGACCAAAGACGAACTCTACGACTTCGCGCAGCGCCTCGACGTGGAAGGGCGCTCGACCATGACCAAGGACGAACTGCAGGTCGCCGTGCGCCGTGCAGAGGCCAAGCGGCTGCACACCGTCCCGACGTGGGACCTCCGCGCCCGCGTCAAGCGCATCTACGTCCGCCGTCGCCTGCGCCCGTCGATGCCGAAGGACCGCCTCGTGGCGATGCTGCTCGAAGCTTCGGGCTTGGGCGCGCCGCGGCAGCCAACCGTGCGTCTCGTAAGCTGAGGCCGTATTGTGGGCAGCCCGTTGCTCGCTTCCAGCCGAGAGCCACTCTGCCATGCGCCCGACCGAACTGCTCACTGTCCGTCGCCTCGCACCGTTCGCCTGCGCCCGTGTCGGGGCGGTTGTCTACGCCGTGCTTGGCCTGCTCGTCGGTGTGCTGATGGCGTTCACGATGCCCGTCGTGACGACGTTCTGGAGCGACTTCGCCGAGGTGCAGCTCGGCGCGATGCTGGCGTCGGTGCTGCTCGTGCCGCTCCTGAGCGCCGTCGGCGGCTTCGTAACAGGCTGGGTGTTCGCGCTCGTGTTCAACGGCGTCGCTCGCTGGACGGGCGGTGTGCGCGTGACGGTCGAGCGCACCATCGGCGAACGCGCGCCCTCGGCGGCTCCGCCCGCATCGTCATCCGCGCCACCACCCGCTGTGCCGGACGAGGCTTCGTGGTGAGCTAGCGCTCCGCGTCAGGCGTGTCCGTGACGAGTGCGTCGGCTTCGATCTCGACAAGCATGCGCGGGTCGATGAGCCGCGCGACCTCGACCATCGTCGTGGCCGGGCGGACGTGGCCGAAAACCTGACCGTGGATCCGTCCGATGGCCTCCCAGTCGCGCTCGATGTCGGTGACGTAGATCCGCGTCCGCACGACGTCCTCGATGCGTGCGCCCACGGCGATGAGGGCTGCGCGGATGTTATCGAGGACCTGCTCGGTCTGCACAGCGGCGTTGCCTACGCCGACGAGATCGCCCTCAGCATCAGTCGCCGTCGTGCCGGTCACGGCCACGTGTGGGCCGACGCGCACGGCGCGGCTGTAGCCGACGATCGGCTCCCATGGGGTGTTGGTCTGGTAGGTCTGGCGCATCGTGGCTGCGGGGGAGACAAAGCGTGAGAAAGGGTACAAACAAAGAAAAAGCCCGGTCGGCAGCGCGACCGGGCTGAAGGTCCAACCACGAACCCACAAAGTCGATTAGTACCGATCGGCGAGCGAGCGCTTGTAGTCGAAGGCGAGGCCGCCGACGGTGAGCGTGAAGTCGGCGGCGGTGCCGGGGCGCGTGACCGTGAGGAAGGAGACGCGCACGACCGTGTCGCCGTCGAAGTGCGCGCTGGAGCCGCGCTGGCGGAAGCGGTTGAGCGGAACGCGGAACGTCTCAGCGCCGGGGTGCAGCGTCACCGGGTAGATGAACGGCTGCGCGTGGTCGCTCACTTCGAGCGCGACCAGCACCACGCCCTCGCCCTGCGCGTCGAACACGAGGTGCGAGGCGTTGCGCACCGAGGCTGGCTGCGCCCCCGGCAGTACGGGACGGGTCAGCTTCACCTCGTCAGCTACGGTGGCCTCAATACGGACGGCGTCGCCGTGGGCGCCCTGCGTATGGGCTAGCTCCGCGTCGCTGGTGAAGCGTGACACGGTCGAGGCATCGCCTGCGCTGTAGCTCCAGCGGGTCCCGTCGAAGTGAGCCGGAGCGCCCCCAGAGAGCGTGACGGAGTCGAGGGTGGCAGTCGGTTGCGCCGTGGCGATCGTGGCGCCGAGCGTGAGGAGGCTGAGGAGAAGAGCACGCATGAGAGAAAGGAGCTAGTCGCGGGGTGAAACCTGAAGCGTTCGGCCTCCTCCCTTGAGAAGACGGTACCCGGAGCCCGGAAACCCCAATGTCCCGGCGAAATGAGCCCTCAGGGCGACGCGGGCGGAGACCAAACCGTGCGCCGTCACGGTCCTAGACGAGCGAGGTGCCCGGCGGGAACGGTAGGATGACGAGGGGCGCGGTTGAACGGAGGCGAGACGCTGCCTGCACTGGGGCCGTGTAGTTGCATTGCTTAGAGGGCACGGCTAGCTTAAAGGCCACCACACTTACCCCCTCCGTACCGCCTCCCCGCGGTCGTCTATCCGCCCTATGGAATCTGCCCTCGTCCCCCTCGTGGCTGGCGCGGTGGCGCTGCTTCTGATTGTCAGCGGCATCGTCCTTTGGGTGCGCCGCAGTCGGGCCGCCGCGCCCAAGCACCTAGCTGCACCTCGCCCTCAGGATGACCTGCGCTCGCTTGGCATCGTCGATATCCGTCCCATGGAGAGGGCTGCCGCACCTGCCGAGCGCGACCGGCATGAGGAGGTGTCCAGTGAAGCACCTGCAGGCGCGCCCGAAGCCGACCGGATCGAAGCCGACGGACGCGTGCCTGGCGCCGAGGCTGAGTCGGACAGGGCCATGGATGCGGAGGAACATGCAGCGAGCGAGGTCATCGGAGCGGCCATCGGGACGGATTCGACCGACCATGCGGAGCCAGTCGATGTAGAGCATGCGTTGGTGGCGAAAGGGCCTGCGCTAGACGAGGAGGGGGCGCACGTCGAGGCCAACGACCAGCCCAGTCTGCGTCCCAGCCCCGACGGCGACGAGGTGCTGAACGACGACGGCTCGGCCCTGCGCGACGGCGGTGCTGTGGTGCTGAACGACGACGCACGCAGCGCACTGGAGACCACCGTTTCTGAGGAGTTGGGGGCGGCTATCGCCGAGGTCGAGGGCGCCTCAGAGACGACCCCGCTGCGACCGACGCACGCAGCAGCCTTCGGCGACGTGGACTTCGTAGACGACTTCGACGAGCCGCTACCGATTCGCTTCCCAGACCCCCGCGAGTTCGACAACGAACTGGATCTGCCGCTGCCGTTGCCTGGTGACGAACTGGACCTCGTCCGCAGGCCTACCTCGCACGCGCTCGCGCACCTCGTCGAAGCCATTTGGAGCGGGATGCGCGCCCAGACCGTTGCGTTGCTCCGCCACGACGCGGCGACCCTTCACTACAAAATAGAGGCGCTCAAGAGCGACCACCCCGCCGTGGGCTTCGTCGACGAGTTCGCGTCGGCAGGGAGCGCACTGCGCGGCATTCGGGGGCAGCAGGCCGACCTGCTCCCGATGCTGCTCAAGGGCGCGGCCCTCGACGCGCTGGGCTACTACTCTGACCTGAGCGCTGTGGGGCGCGCCTACGTGCAGCCGCTCACCGAGGCCGCGACCCCCTCGCTATTACTAGTCGTGGACACGGCCCCGGACGCGAAGTCGTACTCGCCTGCGGAGAAGACGCTGCTGCGGCAGTTTGCCAGCATGCTCGCCCACCTCGCGGCGAAGGAGGTGCCGGCCTGGTTCGAGGCAGCCCCGCCGACAAGAGCCCTCACCGACTTGCCCGTGGAGACTGCGTCTGCTGAAACTGCTCTCGACGCAGCGTCCACTGAGACTATCGTAGACGAGCCTGTTGACGTGGAGCCAGGGCACGCCGCACCGGAGAGCATCGCACCGGAGAGCATCGGGCCGGAGAGCATCGGGCCGGAGAGCATCGGGCTGGAGACCGCAGTGGGCGAAGAAGAAGCCCCGGCGGATGAAGCGGTCGAGGAGGAGGCACCCCCGGGTCTCGCTGGGAGGTTGAACCTCGGTGGGAACGCTACCGACGAGACTACGCTGGGGGGAGGGCACGCGCACAGCGTGCCCGTGGCCCGGCGCGTGATCGTGGCGGAAGAGATGGCGCGGTCACGCGTGAAGCAGCACCCGCTCGCGCTTGCGCTCGTCCACCACACCGAGGCCGAGGCCGTCGCCCGCGCGGGGGGCGAGGCCGTCGCGACCACCGAGGCGGTCCTCCAGCAACACCTCGACCACACGCTCGCCCTCGCAGACGGGCGCATCGAGCCGTTCGGCGAGCTGCTCTACGGCGTCTTCTACTACGGGCGCGCCGCCGACGTCGAGGCGTGGGTCGAACTCGTCCGCACGACGCCCGCCTCGACGGGGGAGACGCTCCCGCTGACCATCGGCGTGGCGCTCTACAGGGAGCGGCACACGACCTCGGAGCAACTCCGCGGCGACGCCGTGCAGGCGCTCTCCGACGCGTACGACGCGCAGGTCGGCTGCGTCATCCTGGAATAACCCGCCCCTCCGGCTGCCTCATGGCTCCTCCGCTCTTCGTCACCATCGTGCTCGACGGCGTCGGCATCGGGCGCGCTCCAGACGCGGCGCTCTATGGCGATGCCGGGACGCACACGCTCGCCCACGTGTGCGCCGTGGCCCGGCCCGCGCTTCCGAACCTGACGCGGCTCGGCCTGGGCAACCTCGACCGTCTGCCCGGCGTGCCGCCCGTCGAGGCACCCGCTGCCAGCACCGGCGTGATGGTCGAGACGTCGGCCGGCAAAGACTCCACGACTGGGCACTGGGAACTGGCCGGGCTCCCACTCGACGCGCCGTTCCCGACCTACCCGGAGGGCTTCCCGCCAGCACTCGTCGACGCCTTTCTTCAGGCGACGGGGTGCGCAGGCATCCTTGCTGGCGTGCCCGCCTCCGGCACCGCCATCATCGACCAGCACGGGGCGGAGCACCTGCGCACAGGCCAGCCCATCGTCTACACGTCCGCGGACAGCGTCTTCCAGATCGCCGCGCACACCGATGTGATTCCGCTGGACCGGCTCTACGACCTGTGCCGCATCGCACGGGAAGAGGTCTGCGTAGGTCCACACGCGGTGGGCCGCGTCATCGCGCGTCCATTCGTGGGCCAGCCGGGTGCGTTCGCGCGCATCTCCGAGAAGCGACGTGACTTCGCCCTCGCGCCGCCTACGCCGCCGATCCAGGCGCAACTCCAGGGCACCCAGGTGCGCACCGTCGCCGTCGGCAAGATCGGCGACCTGTTCGCGAACGTCGGCTTTGACACGGTCACGAAGACGAAGGACAACGCCGAGGGGGTCGGGGCCACCCTCGCTGCCATGCGCGAGGCCGCTGGTGGCACGACGCCGACGTTCATCTGGACCAACCTCGTCGATTTCGACCAGGAGTACGGCCACCGCAACAACCCAGAGGGCTTCGCCCGCGCGCTCGACGCGTTCGACGCGGTCCTGCCTACGTTCGAAGCCGCCTTGCCCGCCGGGGCCCGGCTCGTCCTCACGGCCGACCATGGCAACGACCCGACGACGCCCGGGACCGACCACACGCGGGAGCGCGTGCCGCTGCTCGTGCTCGGCGGCTCGCCGCGCGTTCTGGGCACCCGCACCACGTTCGCGGACCACGCTGCCACCGTCGCGGACTACTTCGGCCTAGCCTGGACGGGACCTGGGCAGCGCTGGGCACACTAAAGCGACCAAGCGTAAGCTCGAATTGGCACAAATCCTGTACGTAGGACCAGGCGCGCACTGAATCAAGGACGAGCCGGTAGGTTCGTGGAAGAAACGGGTTCAGGAGTGGAGGAAACCACCAGCGCGCAGACCTCTTCTGCTTGATATAGCTGGTCTATGCCTGCTCTTTTTCGGCGATTGCCTCTGGCCGTGCGGTATGGAGCCGTCGGTTTCGTTGTGGGCATGCTGTTCCCCCTGGCCGGCATGCTGCAGGCCTCGATCATGCTGTGGGGGGACATGTCGCTGGGGCATCTGCTTTCCACGCAGCGGCGCGTGCCCTTGCTTTGGGTGCTCGACGCGGTGCCGTTCGTGCTCGCCCTCATGCTGTGGATGACGGGGCGGCAACGCCAGCAGTACGAGGGCATGGTTGGCGAGCACGAGGCGCGCGACGTGGAGCAAAATGCCGAGTTGCGGGCGCGCATCAAGGAGGTCGAGGAAGCGCTCAAGGCCAAGGATGCGATGCTCTCCGTGGTCAGCCACGAGCTACGCACGCCCTTGACGGTGATCCTAGGCTATGCCGAGATCATCGAGGAGGAGGCCAGTGGGATGGCGCACGAGTCCGCCGTCGCGATCCGCGACGAGGGCAAGCGGCTGCTCGAAACAGTCAACGCGCTCCTCGACCTGGCACGGCTAGAGGTGGGCGAGGTCTCGCTCACGCTCCGACCGCTGCCCGTTGCCGACACGGTATTCGAGGTGGCGAACTCACTGCGGTCGCTCGTGGAGCGCAAGGGGCTCCGGCTAGTGCTGGCCAACCGCGCACCCATGATGATGGCGCGCCTGGACGAGACTGCGCTCCGGCGCGTGCTCACCAACCTGATTGGCAACGCCGTGAAGTTCACGGAACGCGGGCTCGTCACCATCGCCATCGAGCACGATCTCCGGCAGGTTATCGTACGCATCGTCGACACGGGGCGTGGCATCTCCCCCGAGTTCCTCCCGCGTCTCTTCGACCCGTTCACGCAGGAAGACGACTACCTCGACCGCGACCAGGAGGGGACCGGCCTGGGCCTCGCCATCGTCAGGCGTCTCGTGATGCTCATGCACGGCGCCATCCGCGTCGAGTCGGAGGTCGGCGTCGGGACGACGTTTATCCTTCACTTCCCGATCTACTATGACGACAGCACGCTCGGCATCCCGGAGCAGCCTGTCGGTGCCGCAAAGGGCTACGGCCTGACCGCTGAGGTGGAGCCCTGGGACGAGGCGGGCGCTCAGGGTCCGGTGAGCTAGGCGCCGCCGCGGCGTGCGCCCATCCAACTGAGGGCGGTCACGAACGCAAAGCCCGCCAAGCCGAGTGCCAGTGCCACAGCCCATTCAGGGCCGGGGGGGAGCAGGACGCTCGGGTCGGGTACGTATTCCACCACGCCGTCGCTGCCCACGTGTTCGATACGTGGGACCCACGGCCAGAGCGCCCGCAGCGAGCCCGCGAGCAGGCCGACGAGTAGCGTCATGGTGAGGTCGTGGGCGTGGCTCAGGAGCCAGGAGAGCGCCTTCGCTGCCGCGCCCAGCCCGAGGCCTGCCCCAAGCGCAAACACGGCGATATACACGAGGTCAAGGCTCCGGAGGGCCTCCAGCGTGGGGGTGTAGAGCCCAAAGACCTCCAGTAGGAACGCGCCGCTCACGCCGGGCAAAATCATCGCGTTGATGGCGATCGCCGCCGTGAGCGCGACTCGCACGAGCGATGGGTCTGCCGCTTCGGCCCCGCGTGGCAGGCCCACGAGCACGAACGCGAGCACGGCCGCCGCTGCCGCCGCCGCGTAGTGCCACGAGCGCGAGGTGCGCCGCTCCCGCCACGGAATTGCCAAGGATCCGGCGACGAGCCCGAAGAAGAGCGCCCGGCATTGCACCGGATACGTCTGCAGCAACTCCGGGATGAAGAGCGAGCCGAGCGCGATGGCCGTGCCGATGCCGAGCGCGAGTGGGAGAAGTAGCCGCCAGTCGAGCGTCCGGAACGCCTGCATCGCCTCGCCGACGCGGCCGCGCAGGCCGAGCAGCAGCATCGAGACGCCGTCGCTGATGGCGCGGATGAGCCGCTCATAGATGCCAACGATGAGCGCCATCGTGCCGCCGCTGACGCCGGGAATGATGTCGGCGCCCCCCATCAGCAAGCCCTGGAGCACGTGGTGCCACAGCGGCGACCGAGGGGGCTCCGGCTGCGAAGCTGTGTGGGGCGAGGTCTCGGTGCGCGTCTCAGTGAGCGTAGACGAGGAGGCCATGAAGGTAGGAGGTAGGCTGGGCGGTACCTGTATGCTGGGAAGTGGAGCGGCGAGCAAGCTACGTGCCCGGCATCGCCATGGCTGTGCGTTTGCCGTGTCTTCGCGGTAAGCGCGTGGGAGCGGCGCTGGACAGGGTCGTCTGTGGCTCGGCGGAAAACGCGCCGCGACGGCTAGGTGTGAGCACGTGGGGGATTCCCCCACTCGTTGCGACGGGTGGGCCT
Organism: Bacteroidota bacterium; assembly: GCA_039821555.1. Lineage (NCBI taxonomy): Bacteria > Pseudomonadati > Bacteroidota > Bacteroidota bacterium. The sequence goes on along the minus strand of JBCBNX010000016.1, from coordinate 52,898 downwards.
CACGAGGGTGCCGTGCGGGGCCTTTCAGAGCGCACCCGCGTGGCGCGGTTGATTGGGGGCGTTGTGTGGCTCCGCGTCGATTCGGACCACGCGGTTGAGATCCACCCTACCCCCTCGTCGGCTTATGTCCGCCACCCTTACCGCTCAGCAGCCAGGCGCCCTGCACAGCACTGAAGGCCGCTCGCGCTTCGACGTGTTCAGCTACGACGACGCCATCGTGCGGCTCTTCGTGATCGCCACCATCGTGTGGGGCTTCGTCGGCATGCTCGTGGGCGCGTTGCTCGCCGCGCAGCTTCCGTTCCCACAGGCCAACCTCGGCGAGTACCTCAGCTTCGGCCGCCTGCGCCCGCTGCACACCAACGCGGTCATCTTCGCCTTCGCGGGCAACGGCATCTTTGCCGCGATCTACTACTCCACGCAGCGGCTCTGCAAGGCGCGGATGTTCTCCGATATGCTCTCGAAGGTCCACTTCTGGGGATGGCAGGGCATCATCGTCGCGGCGGCGATCACGCTGCCGCTCGGCATCACGACGTCGAAGGAGTACGCCGAACTGGAGTGGCCGATTGACCTCGCGATCACGCTCGTCTGGGTCGTCTTCGCGGTCAACTTCTTCGGGACGCTAATTCGGCGCCGCGAGAAGCACATGTACGTCGCGCTGTGGTTCTACATCGCCACCATCGTGACGGTCGCGGTGCTGCACATCGGCAACTCGCTGGCGCTCCCAGCGAGCATGCTCAAGAGCTACCCGATCTACAAGGGCGTCCAGGACGCGCTCGTGCAGTGGTGGTACGGCCACAACGCCGTCGCCTTCTTCCTCACGACGCCGTTCCTCGGGCTGATGTACTACTTCCTCCCGAAGGCGGCCGAGCGGCCCGTGTTCTCCTACCGGCTCTCCATCGTTCACTTCTGGAGCCTGGTGTTCATCTACATCTGGGCGGGCCCGCACCACCTCAACTACACCGCGGTCCCCGAGTGGGCGGCGACGCTCGGGATGGTCTTCTCCATCATGCTCTGGATGCCGTCATGGGGCGGCATGATCAACGGCCTCTTTACGCTGCGCGGCGCGTGGCATAAGCTCCGTGACTCGGTGGTGCTCAAGATGTTTGTGGTCGGCATCACGTTCTATGGGATGGCGACCTTCGAGGGCCCGATGCTGTCTGTCAAGAGCGTGAACGCGCTCAGCCACTACACCGACTGGAACATCGCCCACGTCCACTCGGGCGCGCTCGGCTGGAACGGCTTCATGACCTTCGGGATGATCTACTGGCTGCTGCCACGCCTCTGGCGGACGAAACTGTGGAGCAAAGCCCTCGCCACGGCGCACTTCTGGATCGGGACGATCGGCATCCTGATGTACGTCCTCGCGATGTACGTCTCCGGCATCACGCAGGGCCTCATGTGGCGCGCGTTTGACGACGCCGGGCGGCTGATGTACCCCGACTTCATGGAGACGGTGATCCAGGTCGTGCCGATGTACTGGGTGCGCCTGATTGGCGGCTCGATGTACCTCCTGGGTGTAGTCTTCCTGATGGTGAACGCCTATATGACCATCCGCAACGCGCCGAAGAACCTGCCCGACCCGGCCGTCGCGGTCCCGCGCATCTCCGCCTCCACGTCCGAACAGGGACCCGCCAAGCAGTTGACGAATGCTTGACGCCCTCTTTTGTCATCCTGAGCGAAGCCCGCAGGGCGACGTCGAAGGATCTCAGTACCAGCGAGGTGCCTCGCGCTTGGCTTCGGTGCTGGCCCGCAGATCCTTCGGCTCGCTCTGCTCGCTCAGGACGACTCCATTTGGATTCAGACTAGACTCACCCCGATGAAACGCTTCATCCAAGCCCACGGCTTCCACCGTAAGCTCGAAGGCTGGCCCATCATCTTCACCGTGCTCACGGTGCTCGCCATCCTCGTCGGGACGGTGATCGAACTGACGCCGATCCTGCTCGTGCCCGCCGAGGTGGAGCACCTGGAAAACTTCGAGCCGCCGACGCCGCTCGAACTCGCCGGGCGCGACCTCTACATCGCCGAGGGCTGCAACAACTGCCACAGCCAGATGGTGCGGCCGTTCCGCCACGAGGTCGAGCGCTACGGCCCGTATTCGCGCGCCGAGGAGACGATCTACGAGACGCCCCACCTCTGGGGCTCGAAGCGCACCGGTCCCGACCTCGCCCGCGTCGGCGGCAAATACCCGCACCTCTGGCACGTGCGCCACATGGAGAACCCGCGCTCGACGAGCCCTAACTCGATCATGCCGCCCTACGCCCACATGATGCGCAAGCCGCTCCGCATCGACGACCTCCCGGCGAAGCTAAGTACGCTCCAGGCGCTCGGCCTGCCCTACACCGACGAGCAGATCGCGAGCGCCGTCGCGGACGCCGAGACGCAGGCCGCCGAGATCGCCGCCGAGGTGGCGAGCCAGGGCGGCCCGCAGGGCATCGAGCGCAAGCAGATCGTCGCGATGGTGGCCTATCTCCAGAGCCTCGGCGTCGAAGCCAAAGCCACCTTTGACGATAGCCCGAACGCCCCCGACGCCACGGTCGCGCTCGCGGAGTGACGCCCCGACGTGCTGGCTAGACTGACCTGCGACCCATGACCTACGACCCTCGACCGCTATGATGAAAGAAGCCGTGCGTGCCCTCGAAGTGGGCGCGCTCTCCGAGATCGGCCTGATCGCCTTCGTCGTCGCCTTTTTGTGCGGGTGCGCCATCGCCTTCTTCGGCTTCTCGAAGAGCGAGCGTGCCACCTTCAAGAACCTCCCGCTGGACGACGACCACGTCCTCACCCCGACCGAGTATAGCCTAGCTGAGCCATGAGCCAGACGCCTTCTAAACCCAACGCGCCGAAGCACGTCCCGGAGCACGACACCAACCTCGGAGCCTTGTTCTACGGCGGCGGCAACGACGACCAGGTCATCCAAGGCCACAAGTACGACGGCATCCGCGAGTACGACAACCCCATGCCCGGCTGGTGGGTGTGGCTCTTTGTCCTGTGCGTCCTCTTCGCGCCAGCCTACGTGCTCGGGATGTACGTCTTTGACTGGATTCCCACCTACGAGGAAAACCTCGCCGCCTCGCAGGTCGACCTGACCGACACGCGGCTAGCCTACGCCGAAGCCAACCCTGGCTTCCAGACCGATGCCCGTGCCCTCGACGGCTACATCGGCGATGCGACGCTCATTGCCGTCGGTCAGGAGTTGTTCACGGCCAACTGCGCGGCCTGCCACGGTCAGCAGGGCGAGGGGCTCATCGGACCCAACCTCACCGACACTTACGCCATCCACGGCGGCGAGCCGGACGCCATTTTCCGCGTCATCACCGAGGGCGTGATCGAGAAGGGTATGACGCCGTGGGGGGCGATCCTCACCGACGAGGAGCGCGCGGGCGTGATGGCCTACGTGAAGTCGATCGAAGGCACGAACGTGCCTGGCGGCAAGGCACCCGAAGGCGATCCGGTCAACTGACCGGGCCGGGTGGAGAAGGACGAGGCGGCGGCTGACCGTGGTGGGATAGCCGCTGCCTCGTCTGTGTATGACCCAGCCGGCCTGCGCCCTAGTTCATGGCTCGATCTATTCCACGAAGCGCCCCATGAACTCGCGGATGCGGAGCAAGCGGTCGAGGCGCTGGTCGGGGTCGCCGGTGCGCGAGAGGTCGTGGCCCGCGTTCGGGTAGCGGACGTACTCGACGGGGCGCTCCAGCACCTTGAGGCTGCGGTAGAGCATCTCTGACTGCGAGACGCCGGTGCGGAGGTCTTGGCTCGCATGCAGGATCAGCAGCGGCGTGCGGATGTCGGTCACGAACGTCAGCGGCGAGTTGAGCGCGAGCGCGATGCTGGCCTCCTCGTCCCACGGGAAGCCGCCGAAGTGCGACTCCACAAGACGCCATGCGTTGCCTTCGCCGAAAAACGTGTCGAGGTCGTAGACGCCGCGCTGGGCGACGGCCGCCTGGAAGCGGTCCGTCTGCGAGACGATCCACGCCGTCAGGTAGCCGGCATACGAGCCACCCGTGACGACTTGCCGTTGGGGGTCCACCCACGGCAGCGCCGCCGCGAGGTCGGCGGCCTTCAGTACATCGTCCGTTGGCCCCGCGCCCCAGTCCTGGAAGTTGGCCCGGCGGAACGCCGAGCCGTAGCCGCCCGAGCCGCGCGGGTTCGTGAACACAATGCCGTAGCCCTGCGCGGCGAGGTACTGGAACTCGTGCCACATCGTCGCCTCGCCGGGGCCCCACATGGCCATGGGGCCGCCGTGAATCTGTACCATGAGCGGCGCGCGCTGGCCGCTCCGTAAGCCGGGCGGGCGCATCACCCACACGTCCAGCGACGTAGCGATGGTGTCGAGCACGACCTCGTCGGGGCCGAAGCCGAGACCCGGCGTCACGCCTACGGTGTCGGCGATGAACTGTGCGGCGGAGTAGGGCTCGTAGGTCGCCAGTTGCTTGCCCGCGAGCCAGTCGGCGTTGTGGCGGGTGAGGCGGCGGACGCGCTGCCCGCTGAGGCTCGTCGCCACCAACTCGTAGGGGTTCTGCGGCGTCGTCTCCACGTAGGCGATGGTGGCCGGGCCGGCGCCGAAGCTGCGGATGCCGGTGGTGGGCGACGTGAGGCGCTGAATGGCGGTGAGGGCGAGGCTGTCGGCGCGAAAGGTCGAGTCGGCGGCGGCGCGGGCGAGGCTGTCGGCGCGGATGCGCTCCTCGGTGCTGATCTCGACGACCTCGAACTCGCCCTCCAGGCCCGTCGCGTCCTCGTCCTCGAACGGCGAGTCGGGCAGCTCGCCGATGGCGCGAAGCGAGTCGGCGATGGCTGCGCTGTCGGCGGCAGCCTGGTACTCGTCGCCCGTGAACTGGCGTTCGGGGAGCGGCGCGTAGCCCGTCGGGGCGCGGAAGAGCGGGAAGGCGCCCTGGTCCGGCGCGGTGAAATAGAGGAACCATCCGTTGGCCGACCACGCGGCGTCGGTCACGCTGCGGTCGAAGTCGTCGGTGAGCCACACGGGCGGCGAGCCGTCGAGGCGCAGCACGCCAGCCTCGGTCTGGGCATAGCCCGCGTCGGCGAGGCGCTGGCCGAGGAACGCCACCGAGAAGCCGTCGGGCGAGGGGAGCGGACGCGAGAGCTGCCACCCGTCCAGTTCGAGGACCGTGCGGTAGCGGTCGTCGGTGATGCGGCGCATGTAGAGCGCGCGCGTGCGGTCGCGGTCGGGGTGCACGTCTTCGCGCAGGCTCGTCGCGACGAGGATGTGCTGGCCGTCGCGCATCCACACGCCGCCCGAGTGGGATCGGAAGCCACGCGTGACGGCCTGGGCCTCGGCAATCTCGCCATCGGCGCGCACGGGCACGACGAAGTAGTGCGTGTAGCTGGGCGCGGGGTCGAGGCCCTGCTCGCCCTGGAAGTCGAGGCGGCTCGTCACCTCGGCGATGCGGGCGCCATCCGGCGTGAGCGTCCGCGTAGCGGCGGCGTCGAGGTAGGCCTGCACTGCGGCGAGCGAGCCGTCGGGGTCGGCGTCGGTCCGAGGCGTGCCGCTGCGGCCGGGGCGCTCGGCAGGCCACGCCGGGCCGCCGCTCTCCAGCGAGTCGACGGCGTGGTGCGGCAGCGTCGAGGCGACGAGCAGCCGCGTGCCGTCAGGGGACCACTGCGGCCTACGTACCCCATAGGGCAGGCGTGTGGCCTGGCGGGCCTCGCCGCCGGTCAGGGGCAGCACGAACGCCTGCGGCCTGCCGTCCACCACGCGTATGAACGTCAGCGCCGTTTCGTCCGGGGCCCACGCAGGCTGCGAGGCGCTGGTCTCGCCCGAGGTTAGCGCGCGCGGTGGGCGTCCGCCCTCGGTGTCGGCTAGCCAGAGGTGCGTACGGTAGGTGCGGTCGCCATCGGCTTTTTCCACGACCGAGGTGACCGTGTAGACCGCGAAGCGGCCCGACGGCGAGAGCGTCACGTCGCCGAGCTGGCGGAGCTGGAAGAGGTCGGTTGCCTGGATGCGGTCGGACTGAGCCACGGTCGCAGGCGCGAGGAGCAGCAGCCCTACAACGAGGGCGACGAGAAAAGCGCGGTGGCGCATGGAAGACGAGCGTGAGGGGACAGGAGCGGTGTTTGAAAAGATACCGGCCGGGGAAATCCGTGGTGGAGGAAACATGCCAGGCCATGGGACCACTTCACCCAACCTGCCCGTCCAGAGGCGCCGTGCAGGTGCACGAGGGCGGCAATACCTCAATCTGAAGCGTGAGAACAGCACCGAGGTGCCGAACGCGACGGCTAGCAGGGAGAGTGGCATGTGCATTGTGCAACGGCTGAGTGTCCCCCAACCCCTACACCTAACCTCCTCTGACTCATGGGCCAGCAACAACTTCTCCTCCTCGTCCTCGGCATCGTGATCGTCGGCCTCGCGGTCGTCGTCGGCATCGAGAGCTTCACCGAGAACAAGGCCAAGTCTGAAATCGACACCTACGTCGGCATGGGCGTGGAGATGGCCGGTGAGATCATCGCGTGGTACAAGAAGCCCGAGGCGATGGGCGGCGGCGGTGAGGTGACGAGCAACCTGGCAAATCTGGACATGGCCGCTTTGGGCTATGATCTGGATGTGACGGAAGGCTCGGGCGACGGGTCACGCACCGGCACGAGTGCAAACGGTGTCTGGCGCTACGTCTACGGGGACGACACGAATCCCCGCCTGCACATTCACCAAGATCCGATTCAGTCGGGCGCCGTCCGGGTCGAGGTATACGTCTTCGGTCCCTATCCCGAGTGCATCGTCTCCCGGTCCGACTTCTACTTGGAGTCCGTAGCGTGGAGCGACGGGAAGACCGGAAACAACGTGCCGGACAACCCCAACGGGACGCTCTGCTCCTGGTAGCGCGGCTTCCGGCGACAGCGTCATCGTCTTTCGCCCGTGTGCCCCGAGAGCCCTAGTGGTTGGCGGGGCACACGGGCATCCACGCTTTGGGATCGGAGGCGGTGCCAAGGTCCGCGACGGGGTCTTGTCCAGAGCCTGCTACGTTTTTGAAATGGGTACGGGGTCATAGTAGGCCTCGCGTGTTTGCGCAGAGGCAGGGACGTCCGCACGTCACTGTCTCGTCCGACCAAACAGACGCGACAATCGGGGGGTGTTGATGGGCTCTGCGACCGCTACGTGCTCAGAGATCGCTGCGATGGTGCACCTCTTGCAGACCGTCGAGGTGTCTCCCACATCGCACACCGCACCCGGTCATGGGCCAGCAGCAACTCTTGCTCCTCGTTCTCGGCATCGTCGTCGTAGGTCTCGCCGTGGTGACAGGCATCGAGAGCTTCGAAGAGAACCGCTCCAAGTCCGAGCTCGACCGCTACGCCTACATGGGCGTAGAGCTGGCCGCCGAGATCGTCGCGTGGTACCAGAAGCCGGAGGCGATGGGCGGTGCCGGTGAGAACACGGCCCGGCTGGCTAGCCTCTCCATGTCCGACCTGGGGTACCCCCTCGATGTCACAGACACCTACGTCGGGCGGCCACGCACGGCTACGACCGCCAACGGCGTCCGGCGACACATCGTGCAGAACGGAGCGGTGCCCTACATCCACATCCACCAGGTCCCCGTGGAGACAGGCATGACGCGGGTCGAGGTCTACGTCTTCGGACCCCGCCCCGGCTGCCTCGTCCTTCGGACCGACTACTGGCAGGAGTCCGAGACCTGGACCGACGGCAACGACAACAGCACGGCACCTCCGAACCCCGACGCAACGCTCTGCACCTGGTAGCAAGATCTAGGTAGCAAGATCTAGGCGTAGCGCCGGCCGCTAGACGCTGGCGCCGGCCGCTAGACGCTGGCGCCGACCGCCTCGGCAATCGTGCCGAAGCCGTCGCGGTCGAGGAAGCGGACCAGGTCGCGGTTGATGCGCCCCACGAGGCCCGGGCCCTCGTAGACGAGCCCCGTGTAGAGCGCCACCAGCGAGGCCCCGGCGCAGATCTTCTCATAGGCCGCGGCGCTCGAATCCACGCCGCCGACGCCGATAATGGGCACGGCGCCGTCGGTGCATTGGTAGAGGCGGCGCACGAGTGCCGTCGAGCGGGCTTGCAGCGGCGCGCCGCTTAGGCCGCCGCGCCCGATCTCAGCGAGCGTGGCCGCGTCCGTTGTGAGGCCCGCGCGGTCCGAGGCGGTGTTCGTGGCGATGAAGCCGTCCACCCCATGCCGGAGACACAGCGCGACGAGTTCATCCACGCCGCCGAAGTCAGGAGCCCCGTCCGCAAGCGTCGGCGGCGAGAACTTGACGAGGACGGGCGGGCGCACGCCGAGGTCGTCGAGCACGGCCAGCACGCGTGTGAGGAGCCCGTTGAGCGCGTCGGGCTCTTCGAAGGTTTTGCCCTCAGCCGTGTTGGGGCATGAGACGTTGAGCGCGAGGTAGGCCGCGTGCCGCGCGACGTACCGCACGGACGTAGCAAAGTCGTCGAGGGCGGCGTCGCCGAGGATATCCGGGCTGTGGGTCTTGGCGACGTTCACGCCGAGCACGAAGCGGTCGGGAAGCGCCGTCGAGGCTAGCCGCGCGGCGATGGCCGCGGCGCCGTCGTTGTTGAGGCCCATCCGGTTGACGAGGGCACCGTCGTCGGGCAGCCGGAAGGCGCGTGGGGTCGGGTTGCCGTCGCTAGAACGGGCCGTGACCGAACCGACCTCGACGAAGCCGAAGCCGAGCGCGTCCCAGAACGGCACCCGCTCCGCGTTCTTGTCGAAGCCGGCCGCGAGGCCGACGGGGTTGCGGAAGCGCAGGCCGCCGCGCTCAGGCCACAGCGTCTGGGCGAGCCGCGCATCGTCGAACGCGAACAGGCGACGGATCACGCCGGGGACCTGCTGCCCAAGCCCTGCGGCTGCCATGCCAGCATGGTGCGCCCACTCAGCATCGAGGCGGAAGAGGAGAGAGCGGAGGGCGCGATACATGGGGCGGGCGGTGGCTGCTCAAACGAAGCGGCTGCTCAAACGAAGAGGCCGGAAGCTACGTCGAGCCTCCGGCCTCCTGATGGACGTGTCCCGGGCCTACCAGCCTGGTAGGAAGCTCAGGCCCCAGACCGTCTGCCGGTCTCCACGGGAGAAGGGAATGGCGAAGTAGGGCTCCAGGATGATCGCGCCGAGCAGGTTGACGCGGGTGGAAACCCCCGCGCTGAAGAGTGGCTGGATGTCCCCGAAGGCATTGCCGACGGAGGCCGTACCGCCGAGCGTGCTCGGGAACGACTGCCGCCCCCACGAGACCGCCGCGTCGCCGAAGAAGATGAGCGTGGTCGGGATGTACGGGAAGTTGAGCAGGCCGAAGTCCGAGGTGCCCAGCAGCGGGACGCGCACCTCCGCGTTGACGGCTGCCACCCGGTTGCCGAAGAGAGCGTCCTGGAGCCGTCCATACTCGTCGTTGCCCGCGTTGGTGTTGCTGAAGGAGCCCACCGAGTAGCCGCGCACGAGCGGGCCATACCGGAAGTCGAACCCGAGGAAGTAGGGCCGCAGGGCGCCGTTGCCCGCGTCGGCACCGTACCGGCCGAGGTGGAGCCCGCGTACCGCCAGCGTCGTCTGGAGGCTCGACACGTAGAGGTAGCGACGGTAGTCCGCGGTGACGGAGGCAAACTGGAGCGAGCCCGCCGTGCCCTCGGCTCCGAGGAAGTAGCGCCCGCCACGAACGGGGCCGGTGAAGCCGAAGAACGAGTAGTCGCCCACGTAGGCGCCGCCGACCTGGCCGAGGTGGAGCGCGTCGAACCCTGCGAGGCCGAACGCTTCGGTCGCGTCGCGGCGGCGGACGCTGCCGTCTGGCCTGAAGTCGTCGAATTCCAACTCGCGCGCGATCCGGGTGTAGCCGGCCGACGCCTGGAAGCGGCGGGTCGTCGAGAGCGGGTAGGAGGCGAGGCCGCCCACCTGGGTGTAGTAGGTGCGGTCGTAGAGCCGCGTCGGGCGCGGCACGTCGTCGTCGGGGATGATGCCGACGCGCAGGAACGGGATGTGCGAGAGCTGCCCGCCGTAGTTGAGGCGGTTGGCCTGGTTGATGTACTGCACCTGCCCGCCGATGTCCTTGAAGGTGCCGTTGGCAAGCGCTGTGATGCCGAGCTGGTGATTGCCAAGCTGGTCGGTAAAGAGCATGAAGATGCCGCCGCCCACGCCCACGCCGAAGCCGGTGCTGTAGCCGATGCCCACGTTGGGCTGGCTCACATAGTCGAGCGTGAGCTTGGGCGAGTAGCCGCGCGACGGGAATTCGCGCGTGTCAGGGAGGCCGTCGAGCACGTCGGCGAGGTAGCCATCCACCTTGCTCCGGTTCTGCGCGCCCGTGGGGACGAGCAGCGCCGCCATGGGCGGAGCGTCCGTGTCGCTCTCGGTGCGGGCGAAGGGCTCGCCCTGCGTGTCGTCGGCCTCGATCGTGTACACGCTGTAGCCCTGCGCCTCGAAAGCCGAGTACATCAGGCGGCCGGTCTGCTGCGCCACCGTGAGGGCCGGGCTCAGGAAGGTGATCCCGCTGACCCCCGAGACGAGGTTCGTCACGCGGTAGACCGTCGCCTCCGTGGCACTGCCGTCTTCGGCCGTGGCCGTGTCGCCCGAGATGCGGTTCTCGAAGGCATACCGATAGACGTTCGAGACGCCGTCGGGATTGCTGACGAAGTAGATGCTGCGCCCGTCGGGGCTCCACTGTGGGTTGATGTGCTTGGCCCCATCGAAGTGGGGCAGCAGCGTCTGCTCACCCGATTCCACGTCCAGCAGCGCCAGGCGCATCGGGCCAAAGCGCAGCCGCTCGAACGAGGTCTCCGGCACCTCGTCGGTCGCGTAGACCAGGGTCTGGCCGTCGGGGCTCCACTGCGCCTGAAGCTCGGTGTAGCGGTCGTTGGTGAGCTGGCGGGCCTGGCCGCCGTCCACGGTCACAGTGTAGAGGTTCGAGACACCACCCTTGCGGCCCGTGAACGCGATCGTCTCGCCGTCGGGGCCCCACGCCGGGTCCTTGATCGCCGTCACGCCGTCGACCTTGAGGCGTTGCACCACGTCGCGGCTGGCCACGTCGAGGACGGCGATCTCGTTGTCGCCCTCGGCGAAAACCACGTAGGCGAAGCGGGTGCCGTCGGGGCTCCAGGTGCCGGCGGAACTGATGAAGCGGAGCGCGTCGAAGTGGGCGCTCGTGCCGACGGATTCGAGCTTCTTGATGACTTCGCCAGTCTGCGCGTCGCCGAGGTAGAGGTCGATGCCGAAGAGGTCGCGCTCGGAGAGGAAGGCCACGTAGCGGCCGTCGGGTGAGAGCACCGGCGAGACATTGGTGTCGCCGGCGTCGATGTCACGGGCGAGGGTGCGCGCACCGGGAGCGTCGGCGAGCTGGAGCGAGTCGAGGCGCGGATAGCGCTCCGGGTCGATGGCCACGAGGTCCGGTCCGTAAGGGATCGTACGGTCGGCGGCGACAGGGAGGTAGGCCTCGGCGACCTGGTCGGCCCAGCGCGCGGAGAACTCGTCGGGGCCGAGGCCCGTCACGGAGACGAGCGCCGAGTCGAACGGCATCGAGAGGCCGCGCTTGAAGAGGTCCGAGGCGGCCTCGTCGCCGTAGGTGCCGCCGATAAACGCCCAGAAGGCCTGGCCGTAGCGATAGGGGAAGAAGCGCGGGTCGGTGGAGAGCTGCTCCAACGTCGGGAAGTTGTCCCGGACGACGGCGTCGCGCATCCACATCGTCGTGTGGGCGTCCTCGCGGCCGACGGAGAGGTACTCCGCGAAGCCCTCGACCACCCACAGCGGCATGCGGACGAAGTTGCCGAACGTGCCGCCGCGCTGCGCGATGTCGTACTGGAACTGGTGGACGAGTTCGTGCCCGAGGACGTGGTCCGTCTGCGCGTAGCTCGCGCCGAACGGCATCACGATGCGTTGCTTGAGCCCCTCCGTGACGCCAGCGACGCCGTCCGAGATCAGCCCGCCGATGACGTTTGTCTGCCGGAAGTCGGCGTCGTCGGCGTAGAAGATGATCGTCTTGCGCTCGTCGAACTCGTGGTCGAGGATGCCGGAGAGGCGCGTGTACCACCGCTCGGCCATCCGGGCGGCGTCGCGGGCCGCCTGCTCCATGTCGCCGTAGTAGTAGATGTCGAAGTGCTCGGTTTCGAGCACCTGGAAATCGAAGTCGTCGTACTGGACCTTGTTGCGGCCGAAGTACTGCGCGTCGGCGGCCGGGACGAGCGGGAGCGCGCACGCAACGGCGAGGAGCAGCAGCGTGAGCGAGCGCAACGGGACGAGGAGACGGTCAGCGAAAGAGGCAGACATCCGAGCGGTCGGCATGGCGAGAAGGGAAGGAAAGAGCAGCAACGAACGCGGCGCGGCGACCGACAAGGCCGGTCAGGGCGCAAGGCTCATGCCACAGGACACATCAGCGGAGTAACAGTGGAGACAGCGAAGTGACCTCTCGGTAGATGGGAGCGCGACGGCGGTGCAACGGAGCGGGACGGAGAAACGGGAAGGCACAGAGGCACACCGCCCAAAGAAACTGACAGCGGGGCAGTCTGCCTAGCCTACCCGCGAGCAGGAGCGCTTACCTGTCCTGTGCGCGGCTCTGTGCACGACATGAGAACGCAGGAAGGTCCCGCTTTCGCCGCGCCATACGCCCGAGTGGCCCGAAACCCCCGCCGAGCCGCCGACCTCTCGCCTGAACGGTCAACGCTGCTCCAGAGGTAGGCGCATCACACACGCACGCCCCGAGACGCAAGAGCATCCCGGGGCGCGGCTGTGGAAGGGGGAGGCAGCGGCTAGCGCGCCACCACAACACGCTGCGTCCGCGCGCCCGCTTCCGTGGCGAGGCGCACCATGTAGACCCCGCTCGGCAGCCCAGCCGCGTCGAGCGTGGCCTTGTGGGTGCCAGCGGGCTGCAGGCCGTCTGCGAGCACGGCGACCTCCCGGCCGAGCAGGTCGTAGGCGACTAGCCGGGCCTCCTGCGCCGTCGGCAGGGTGTACGTCAGCGTCGTCTGCGTGGCGAACGGATTCGGATAGGCCGTGCTGAGCGCGAGCGCGTCCGGGGTGGTGCCCGTCTCCGTGTTGACGGAGCCCGGCAGGCTCGCGCCTTGGAAGACCCGGATGCCCTGCCGCGGGCTCGATGGATACGTTGCGTTGTCCGCGATAATCACTTCGCCAGCACCGTTCTGACCCCCGACGCGCCCCCCCGGCTCGCCGATGGCGATGTCGTCGCGCCCGTCCCCGTCGAAATCACCCGAGGCCAGAGCGCTCCCGAAGCGGCCGTTGGCGTCCGGCGTCCCCGGCAGGCTATCGAAGTTCGCGGCCAAGGAGATCCCTACGGTAGTGCCAAGCCCGCCTGACGTCCCTTCGAGGGTGTACACCACCCCGGCATCCGTCGTCCCCACGAAAAAGTCTACCCCAGGCGCCCCAACCGCGAGGTCGTCGCGCCCGTCGCCATTGAAGTCGCCGGAGGCCAGGGCAAAGCCGAACTGTCCATTGACATCGGCGCCGCCGGGGAAGTCGTCGAGGCTGAAGGCCCGGGCCGTCGAAAGGAGGAGCCCGCCATTGCTGCCGTTGATCTGCGTGACGTTCCCAGAGTTCTGTACGGTCCCGATGTCCTCGCCCGGCGCACCGATGGCGAGGCCATTGATGTTCGGGTTACCGTTGAAGCTGCCCGTCGCCAGCGCGTGTCCGAACAGGTCGCCTGCCTCGACTATGCCAGGGATGTCCGGTGTGTCCTGGTCGATAAAGAAGGCGCCGTTGAGCGTTCCTGTGCCGTCATTTGTCAGCACCATGACAGCCCCTGCATCCTGAACCGAGCCGATATCCTCAAAGGGAACCCCGATGACCAACTCGTCGGCATTCCCGAAGTCGAAGTTGCCGGCGGCGAGCGAGAAGCCGAACTGGTCACCAGCCTCGTTGCTGCCGGGCAGACCGTCGGAGCCCTGACGAAAGGTCCGGCTGCCGTCAATGGGGAGCGACTCAGCGTCCTGACCAAAGTACACGAAGACACGGCCGGAGTTGTCGGCACTGCCAACCCCATTCCCCGGTGAGCCGACGGCCACATCATCGAAGCCGTCCCCGTTGAAGTCGCCCGAGGCGAGGGCAAAAGCAAAACGGGCTTCGTTCTGATTTACGAAGATGGCACTCCGGATCGCCAGGCCGCTGGCGGAGCCGAATGCAAACCGGACACGCCCTCCTCGGGATGTGCCGTCCGCGTTGAGATCACCCGGCGAGCCGATCGCTAGGTCGTCGAAGCCGTCGTTGTTGAAGTCGCCCGAAGCAAGCGCTCGACCCGTCTGGGCCCCAGCGGCACCCAGCCCCTCAAAGTATTGGTTGCGCTGGTTGGCGAGCCCGACGCCGTCGGAACCGTAGATCACATGCACGGCGCCGACGCCGTCCTCCTCCGGCACGCCAACGGCCAGATCTTCCACGCCGTCGTTGTTGAAGTCGCCCGTCGCGACGGCGCCGCCGAACTGGTCATTCGTTTCGAGCCCCCCGGCGATCTGGGCACGAGCACCCGGGGCGAGATAGATCGTGAGCAGGAAGAAGGTCGCGAGATATGCAATAGGACGCATCATGGAGCCAGGCATTTTGGCGAGACGGCCTGGGCTAGGAAGCAGAGGGCGTACAGAGGTAGCTGAGTTCATGGATGGGTAGAGATGGGTGGAAGGGGAGGGCAGACGTCGGGCAAAAGCGATAGGACCGATGCCATGAGTCGCTTCGCGTTGAAAGGCTTCGTCAGCATCGGCCCGGCCCAGTCGTAGACCGGCTGTCCGGTCACGAGCAGCACCGGCACGTCGGCCCAGCGCGCGTCGGCGTGGAGGACCGCCTCCAGTTCGAGGCCGTCCATGCGCGGCATGACGAGGTCGGCGACGACGAGTGCGACGCCGTCGCACCTGCCGTCCCGCAGCAGCTCCATGGCCTCCTGGCCGTCCGCCGCCTCGACGATGCGGAGCGAGAGCCGGGAAAGGCACGCCCGCATGTAGTCGCGCGTCTGGGCGTCGTCGTCGACGAGCAGCACAGTTGCGGAGATGTCGCGGGGCAGAGCAGGCATCGAAGCCGGGGCAGAGAGGCCACCGAGGGCGCTCCCCGGATGGCTGGCGCCAACCAATGAACGCAGGCCTCCCGAGCCGTTACGAGAGCGTCCTGGATCGTTCGCTCAGCGTCCCTGGGATGCTCGCCAAAGCCTCTGGGACGTTCAGCGAACGGATCTGGCAGGTTTGCTTGGATGCCCCGCGACCGTCTCTCCTACGCCTTTCCTCCTATACCTTCGCTTCCTGTGCCTCGTCTCGCGGTCACTCGGCTTCCAGCGTAGACCCTACCGCGTATGCTGCGGGGGTTTGCCCGTAGGTCTCCTTGAAGCGGGTGCAGAAGTGGCCCACGTTTTTGAAGCCCGTCGCGTAGGCGACCTCGCTGACAGTGCCGATCTGCGTCCGGAGTAGGTCGGCGGCGCGCTCCAGGCGCAGGTGCCAGATCAACTCCATCGGGGAGACCTCCAGTACGCCGCTGAGGCGGCGGTAGAGCGTGCTGCGGCCCATCCCGACAGCCTTCGCCAACGCATCCACGCCGAAGTCCTCGTCGGTGAGGTGGGCCGCGACGACTGCGCGCACCTCGCTAAGCAGCGCGGTGTGTTCTGGTGTCAGCGCCTCGTCGCGGACGTAGCGGTGCAGGGAGGGTGCTGGCATGGGCGGTTCGGCCGAGGCGTAATGGTCGCGGAGCCGCTGGCGCGAGGCGATCAGGTTCTCGATGCGGACGTCCAACTCGCGCACGTTGAACGGCTTGGTGAGATAGTCGTCAGCACCACGCTCCAGCCCGTCGAGCTTGTCCTGCATCGCCGCCCTAGCGGTCAGCAGTACGAGGGGAACGAACGCGAGGTCAGGGTCGGACCTAAGGGCACGGCACAGGCCGATGCCGTCGAGGCCCGGCATCATGACATCGCTCACGATGAGGTCCGGCACGAAAGCGCGGGCATGCGCGAGGGCTTGATGTCCGTCCGCGGCTTCGAGGACGCGGTAGCGGGTGGCCAGGTGCCGCCGGACGTAGGCACGCACCTCGGCGTTGTCGTCCACGACGAGGACGGTCTTGGCCTGCGCGTCCTGCGGTTCGAGACCAGCCTTCGGGGGCGTGTCTTCCCCGAGAACCTCGCCTACGAGCATCTCCTCCCCGAGCACCTCGCTGGTGAGCGCGGGGTCAGTGCCAGCGGCAGGCGCACCAACCGCAAGCGCACCCATCGTGGGGGCGGAGGCGTCGGGAGCGCGCTCGTGGGGCTGCAGGTGCCCCTGCCAGAGCGGAAGGCGCACGACGAAGCGCGTGCCGTCCCCGGGCGTGCTCGTCACGGCGACGCGGCCGTGGTGCAGCTCCACGAGGTGCTTGACGAGCGCTAGTCCGATCCCGGTACCCGGGTGCTGCCGCGTTGAGGAGCCGTCGGCCTGGTAGAAGCGCTCGAAGACGTAGGGCAGGTGCTCGGGCGCGATGCCAGAGCCGCTGTCCTCGACCGTGAGGACGAGGTGGCTGGCGTCCTCCGCATCGGGGGTGCTTCCGTTGGTGGAGGCTGTCCTGTTGG
Source organism: Bacteroidota bacterium (assembly GCA_039821555.1). NCBI lineage: Bacteria > Pseudomonadati > Bacteroidota > Bacteroidota bacterium. The sequence continues at coordinate 36,458 of JBCBNX010000016.1, read as the reverse complement.
GTCGGGCACCATCGGTGCGGAGCACCACCCGGACGGTCCCGCCTTTGGGCGTGAACTTGAGCGCGTTCGAGAGCAGGTTGCCAAGCACCTTCTCGAGCTGCTCGGGGTCGGCCCAGAGCATCAGGCCGACCGGGACATCGGGGGGCACCTCCAGGTCGAGCGCGATGGCCTTGCGCTCGGCGAGCGGCGCGAACGCTTCCACGGTCTGCGCAACGAAGGCGCGGACGTTGAAAGGCCGAGCGCGCAAGCGCATCGTGCCCGACTCGAGCCGTGACACGTCGAGCAACTGGTTCACGAGGCGAAGCAGCCGTCGCCCGTTGCTCAGCGCCACCTCGACCTGCTGCGCGAGCGGGGTGGGGACGGCTCCGTGGAAGCCCTCCTGGACATCCTCAAGGGGTCCGATGATGAGCGTGAGCGGCGTCCTGAACTCGTGGGAGATGTTGGCAAAGAAGTTGGACTTGGCGCGATCGAGGTCACGGAGGGCATCGGCCTGGACGGCGACGGTGTGCTTCTCGCGCTCCAGGTCCTCGGTGCGCTGCTTGAGGTCGCTGGTGCGCTGGCGCACGAGCACATTGAGCGCCCGCTCCCGCGCACGCGCGCGCCATAGCCGGGCGTAGCCTACCCCGGCGACGAGGCCCACCACGCCCAGCCCGCAGAGCAAGCGGAACCAGAGCGTCTCATAGAAGAAGGGCGCGACGCGTAGCGTGAGCGTGGCCGCCGCCTCACTCCACACCCCCGTGTGCGTGCGGGCCTCGACGCGGAAGGCATAGGTCCCAGGCGGCACGTTGGTGTAGGCCGCACGCCGCTCTGTGCCCGCCTCGACCCAGTCGGCGTCGAGGCCGTCGAGGCGGTAGCGGTAGGCCACCCGCTCGGGGTGGCGCAGGCTCAGGCCGACGTACTCAATGGCGAAGCGCCGCTGGTCGGCCGCGAGACGGATGGGCGAGCCCTCAGCGTGGGCAAGGGTAGTGTCCTGGGTCCTCACCTGCTCGACGTGGACCAGCGGGGGTTCCCGGCCGAGCCGGAGCGCGACCTCGGGCTCGACGACCGCCGCCCCTTCGAAGGTGGGGAACCACAGGCGCCCGTCCGGGCCCTCGAAGGCAGGGACGCCGCTCGTCTCGGGGTTGAGGAGGCCGGACTCGCGCCCGTAGAGCACCGCGGGTATGCGGGCGGCGTTGCCATCGAGGGCGGCGTTGAGGTCGGAGCGCGCCGCGCGCTGGATGCCCCGGTTTCCGCTCATCCAGAAGTAGCCAGCGTCGTCCTCCAGGATCGCCGAAACCACGTTCTCGGCCAGCCCCTCCACCTCGGTGAGGGTCTGGAACTGCCCGTCGCGGAAGCGGACGAGGCCCCCGCCGTAGGTGCCGAGCCACAGCACGCCCTCGGCGTCTTCGTGGACGTAGCGGACGCGGTCGTCGGGGAGGCCGTCGGATTGCGTGTAGCGCGTAACCTCACCGTTCGCGACCTGGTAGAGCCCTCGGTGTGTGCCGACCCACACGGTGCCTTGTCGGTCGCGCAGGAGGTGCCGCACCTGGTGCAGGCTGTCCAGTACCGTCTCCAACCTGGGGTTTGGCCCCCACACATCGGCGATGCGGTGCACCTGGCCTGAGCTGTAAAGCCAGACAACGTCGGGGTCGACCGGGTCGGCGTAGAACTCATGGACGATGCTCCCGTCACTATCCCGCTGTGCGATTGTAGCGATCGCCTGGAGTTGGGTGCGCTGTTGACGGAGGATCTCGCGCGGGAGATCGGGCCAGTCCGGTGGTCGGCGATCGAAAAGCAACCGCTGGTCCCTCGCGACCTCGAACGCGCTGTGGGCGATAAAGGGAGCGCCGTTGAGGAGCAAGGGCGTAGGGCGTGTACCGTCGGCGCGGAAGACTTCTCTGACGCGGTCGATCAGGATGACCGAACCCTCTGCCCCTCTGCTGATGGAGACGATGGGCGCGTTGGAAGCGATCTCCGTGGTCACATAGACCTGGAAGGGGTCGTGTCGCACCCGTACCAGCCCGCGCGTCTGTGTGCCGACCCAGAGCGACCCCTCGCGGTCCTCAAACACGGGTGGGAGTCTGTACCTCCGGAATCCGAGGTCGAGAGCGGCGGTCGGCGTCGCTGCGTCGGGCCCGACAGCGAGGAGGCGTGCACCCTCCTTCACCCAGAGCGTTTCGTCCCGCGCGTGGAGCACAGGGCAGCCGCTGTCAGACAGGGGGTATTGCCCCCGGGCCGTTCCGTCGGGGGAGACGAGCGAAACGGTGCCCGCGGTGGTTGCCCCCGCTAGCGCCTCGCGGCGAGACGGAGAGGGGATGAGGTAGCGGAAGTCGGTGGGTTGGGCAAGCTCCGGTGCGCCGGGCGTGAGGCGAGCCAACAGGTATTGCTCAGCGGGGTCTGCAGGGGTCGTGAGCGCGCATCGGCCGCGCCCCGACGCGCTGGCTGGGGCGCGCGGACCCCGAGCGCGGGCATAGGCCCCCCAAACCTGTCCGTCGGCGTTAACCACCATCCCTTCGCTACCCAGCCCACCTTGGACGTGGTAGTCCATCTTGCGGAAGTGCTCGCCTTCCTGGAGGTAGAGACGGCCGTTCAGCGTACCCCAGAGCTGCCCGCTACGGTCCTGGGCAATGGCGTTGAAGGGAACGCCCTCGGGCACGCTCGCCACGAGGACGAAGCGGCCTGCCTCCAGGCGAAAGACCTGACCGGTGCCGATTGCGACAAAAAGAGTGTCCCCTACGCTGCGGTGGAGGCTGGTGATGCTCGTCAGCGGTGGCATGCCCGGCGCGAGCGGGGCGAATGTGGTGAAGCGGTGGCCGTCGAACCGGGCCAGGCCCCCGTTCGTGGCCACCCAGAGGTAGCCGTCTGCCGTCTGCTCGATGTCGTTGACCTGGTTGCCCGGCAGTCCCGCCTCCGTCGCGAAGAAGTCGGCGCGGTAGGGCGAGGTGACGCGCGGCTGTGCCCAGAGGGAAGGAAGGCTCAATCCTAGACTCCCAAGCAGCAGCCAGATCCCGACACGTAGGTAAGCCTGCAGGCGTGAGCGCCCGAGGGTGGGAGACAAGCACGGACGCGGGAGGCAGATGGACATGCGTCGCGAACATAGGCGTCAGGCACCCGGCACGCAATAAAGTGTGCGCCTGCTTGGCGTCTCAGTGGGACTGCGTGGTAGAACAGCCCCTCGCCGGTGCGGTATACTCGAAGCCGCGCACGACCCGCCCGGCCCGGTCCACGGCTGCGACCGGCGACCCTCGACCCAGGATCCCTCGTTCCGCATGTCTGCCTTCTCCACCAACGATGGCTCCACGCTGCGCCTCCGCATCTTCGCGGGGACGGTGCTGCTGCTCTTCGGCCTGCTCGGGGCGCGGCTCGTGCAGATGCAGATCCTCGACCAGAGCCAGTACACGGACGAGGCCGAGGACAACGCCATCGAGCAGAAGCTGGTGCTCCCGGCGCGGGGCTACGTCTACGACCGCAACGGCGAACTGCTTGTCGACAACGTTACCACCTACGACCTCACGGTCACGCCGCGCCGCTTCGAGACGGAGCACCTCCCCGACCTCGCGCGCCTGCTCGGCGTCTCAGATTCGCTCATGCAGGTGCGCTACGACCGCGTGGTGGCGTACTCCCGCTTCAAGGAGTCGGTGCTGATGGAGAACATCCCGTTCGGGGCGTTCGTGCGGCTGCGCGAGAATCAGTACCGCATCCCCGGCATCGGCTTCGAACTGCGGCAGCAGCGGCGCTACCACGGCGAGGCCGAGCTGTCGCACGCGCTCGGCTACGTCCGCGAGATCAGCGAGGACCAGCTCGAAGCGATGCGCGCCGAGGGCTACCGTCAGGGCGACAAGGTGGGCATCGCTGGCATCGAGTCGCACTACGAGAACGTGCTGCGGGGCCGCGTCGGGCGCGAGTTCGTGCTCGTCAACACGCACGGCATGGAGGTGGCGCGCTACAAGGACGGCGACGACGACCTCGACCCGCAGGCGGGCTGGGAACTCCACCTGTCGATCGACGCGCGCGTGCAGGCGCTCGCCGAGAGCCTCTTCGTGGGCAAGCGCGGCGGGGCCGTCGCCATCAGCCCCAAGACGGGCGAACTCATCGCGATGGTGTCCGCGCCGGACTACGACCTCGACCGCTGGCGTGGACGCCTCTCGCAGGACTTCGTCGACTACGTCTACCGCAACCCCGACCGGCCGCTCTTCAACCGCGCCACGCAGAGCTTCCAGCCGCCCGGCTCGACGTGGAAGCCGTTCATGTCGCTCGTCGCGCTGGAGGAGGGTATGATCACGCGCGACACCCGGCTCTTCTGCGGTGGCGGCTACCTCCTCGGCGGACGCTTCTTCAAGTGCCTCGGCGGCACCCACGGCCCCATCGCTGTGGAGCGTGCCATCCAGGTCTCGTGCAACACGTTCTTCTACCGCCTGATGAACGACGAGATCAACGGCAAGCGTATGGACCTCACGACGTGGAGTACGTGGGCCAACCGCTTCGGCTTTGGCACGCGCGCGCCCATCGACTTCCCCGACCAGCACCCCGGCCTTATCCCTGACTCGTCCTACTTCGACGAGCTTTTCCCGCGTGGGTGGGGGCCGGGCTTCACGATCAACCTCGGTATCGGGCAGGGCAACATGGGCACGACGCCGCTGCAACTGGCGCGCTACACCGCCGCCATCGCCAACGGCGGCGAGTTGCCATGGCCGCACCTCCTCAAACACCAGATCAACTCGACCGCAGGCGACACGCTACGCCCGCGCTGGGAGTCAGACCCGCTGCCCGTCTCGCCGGAAAACGTCGACATCATCCGGCGTGGGATGGAGCTCGTTGTGGAAGCCGGGACGGCCCGCATCGCACAGATCGACAGCGTCTCGGTCGCGGGCAAGACGGGCACCGCGCAAAACCCGCGCGGCGACGACCACTCGGTGTTCATCGGCTACGCACCCGTGGACGATCCCGAGATCGCCGTCGGCATCCTCGTCGAGAACGCGGGCTACGGTTCCACCGCCGCCGCGCCCATCGCGAGCCTGATGATGGAGCAATACCTCAAAGGCCGCGTCGACCGCATCGGGCTCATCCAGGTGGTGATGAACCGCCGCAGCGGCCAGGATAGGGGCTAGATGCACAATTTCGAGGAGTTCATCGAGCAAGTACGGAAGCGGCCTGGGATGTACCTCGGGGACGAGTCCAAGCGCTACCTCTACGGGCTAGAGTACCTCATTCTGGGAATTAATCTGGCGGAGCATATGTATGGCCTGCCAGCTGAGGAGGCCGTTCCCATGAGCGGCTACAACGGTTTCGAACGATGGATTGAGAAGAACAAGCTGCCCAAACAGCGAAGCATCAAATCGTTTGCAAAGGCGGCCTGGGAGGCTGGCTCCGACGAAGCTGCCTTCGACCTCTGGGTTTCGTGGTGGGACGAGTTCCAGCGCGAGCGCTTGCAGCACTCAGAGGCCGAAGGCTAGGGGCATGCTGATGAACCTTCCACCTTGTCACCCCCCGCTTGCACGCCTGCGACGGCGCGCAAGCTGTCCCCCTCGTAGGCGAGGGGACAGTCCGAGGAGCGGAGTGCGCAGCACGGAGGCGACGCCGGACAGGGGGTGCCGACACGGGCAAAACCTCACACAACCGCTACACAGGTACGTGGGATCTTGCGCCCAACAACGCCAACAGCCAACCGCTGACAGCCCCGCATGAACCGCAACTGGACCCGCAACCTTGACTGGACGGTCATCGGTACCTGGGCGGCGCTCGTGAGCGTCGGCCTCGTGGCGATCTACAGCGCGACGCACGGCCCGGCGTCCGAGTTCTTGCTCGACACCGTGCAGCGCAACTTCGCGCGGCAGGCGCAGTGGTTCTTTATCGCGAGTGTCGCCTTCGCCATCATCCTCCTCATCCCGGCGACGACCATTCGGCGGCTCGCCTACGTCGGCTACGCGGTCACGTTCGCGCTGCTCGTGCTCACGCTTCTCTTCGGGCGCGAGATCAACGGCGCGCGGTCGTGGCTCTACATCGGCCCCATCGGCCTCCAGACGTCGGAGTTGATGAAAGTGGGTGTGGTGCTGGCCGTGGCGCGGCTGCTCTCGGCGAAGGAGGCGCGCGCGGGGCAGTGGCCCTACCTCGCCGGGGCGATCGCGCTCATCGCGGTGCCGATGGTGCTTATCGCGCTCAGCGACATGGGCACGGCGCTCGTGGTGGCGGCGCTCATCCCGGTGATGCTCTTCTGGACCGGCCTTGTGCCTCTGCCGGTGATGGCGCTGCTCGCGGGGATCGCCGTGGCGGGCTATCTCGCGATCATCAGCCCGATCTGGGGGCTCCTCTTCGGTCTGGCGTTCACGGCCACGATGGGCTTCTGGGTGAAGCGGCGCTGGTTCACGGTCGTCGCGGGCGTGTGCTCGGTCGGCGTGGCGCTCGTGACCAACTTCGCGCTGTACCGCGTGCTCAAGCCGCACCAGCGCGGGCGCCTTACCGCGTTCGTAGAGCCCGAGGCGTATCGCCTCACCGAGGGCTACCACCTGATCCAGGCAAAGGCGGCCGTCGGCTCCGGCGGGCTCTTCGGCAAGGGCTTTATGAGCGGCACGCAGACGCAGCTCGCGTTCATCCCGGAGCAGTCCACCGACTTCATCTTCAGCGTGATCGGCGAGGAGTTCGGCTTTATCGGCGCGATGCTCGTACTCGGGCTCTTCGCACTGCTGCTCGTGCGCATGACATGGCTCGGGACCTACGCGGGCTACTCGATGACGCGCCTCGTCGCGGGCGGAGCGACGGGCATCTTCCTCGTCCACGTGCTCATCAACATCGGGATGAACCTCGGCGTGATGCCGGTCATCGGCATTCCGCTGCCGTTCGTGTCCTACGGCGGTTCGGCGCTCCTGGCCAACACGGTGCTGGTGGCCATCGCGCTCAACCTCCACGCGCGACGGGAAGAGTTCTCGATCTACGGGGCGTAGACCGCACCCAGGATCGCGTCTACCAACTCGATGGGCAGGACGCCGGAACGGTGCTCGCGTCCGCCCACGTGGACTCCAGACTCGTCCAGCGGCGCCCGTACGTCGTGCCGCGTCCGGGAGGGGCCGTCATCGGGATGAGTTGGATGCAGTCGGTCGTGTCGCCGTAGAACCGGAGCTCGACGCCGACGCCATACTCGGGATGGAGGATGCGCATAGGAGCGCCGTTGGTACCGAGGTTGAACGGCGGGTAGTAGAGCCAGATGCCTTCGGGGTCGAGGCGGATTTGGTTGACCGTGTCGTACGTCTCTCCGTAGCCGAGGCCTTGTCAGGTGAAGCCGTTCAGGAAGGACCGGGTCTGACCTCCAGCGAGCGCGCCGGGCTTCGCCTTCCACGCGGTCACGTCGGCCATCGTCTGCGCTGCGAGGGCATACACACGGTCCGCTGTGCTCTTGCGCCGGTTCTCCTGGAAGGACTCGATGCCGCTCGTGACCGAGAGGCCGACGATGACGATGCCGAGGACGAGGAGCAGGAGTTGTTGCTGGCCCATGAGACTGGAGGAAATGGAAGCGGGCTGAGTAGGTGGGTGCCCGCACTGGCAGGGCAATGCGTAGGATGCAGGACGAACCAACTCCTGTACCGCCGCGCTCAGAAACGCGACTGCCCCGGCAGCGGGTAGCTACCGGGGCGGTCAAGCGGTCGGAATGGAACGCCATGCCGACGGCACAGCGCTGGGGACGCGCTACTTAGGCTCGTCGCCGTCGACGACCTCGAAGTCGGCGTCCTGGACAGGTTCGGCGGCGGGCTCGGCCGGGTCGCCCGCGGCGCCGTCGCCCTGGGCCGTGTCGCCCTGGGCCGTGTCGCCCTGAGCGTCGGCGTCGGCCTGCTGCATGTCCGCGTAGGCCTCGGACCACGCGGCGTTGAGCTGCTCCACGGCGGAGTCGACCTCCTCGATGTTCTGCGCGCTGTGCACCTCCTTGAGGCGGCCGAGCGCGGCCTCGATCTTGGCCTTCTTCTCGTCGGGGAGCTTGTCGCCATACTCCGTGAGGTTTTTCTCCGAGGAGAAGATGAGCGAGTCGGCGCTGTTGAGCTTGTCGACCTTTTCCTTGCGCTGCTTGTCTTCCGCGGCGTGTTCGCGGGCGGCGCGGCGCATGGCCTCGATCTCGGCATCGGTGAGCCCCGACGATGCCTCGATGCGGATCGACTGCTCCTTGCCCGTGGCCTTGTCCTTAGCCGAGACGTTCAGGATGCCGTCCGCGTCGATGTCGAAGGTGACCTCGATCTGCGGCAGGCCGCGCGGGGCTGGGGGGATGCCGTCGAGGTGGAACTTGCCGATGGTGCGGTTGTCGATCGCCATCGAGCGGTCGCCCTGGAGGACGTGGATCTCGACCGACGGCTGGTTGTCGCTCGCGGTCGAGAACGTCTCCGACTTCCGCGTCGGGATGGTCGTGTTGGCCGTGATGAGCGCCGTCATCACGCCGCCGAGCGTCTCGATGCCGAGGTTGAGCGGCGTCACGTCGAGGAGGAGCACGTCCGTCACGTCGCCCGAGAGGACGCCGCCCTGGATCGCCGCGCCGATGGCCACGACCTCATCAGGGTTAACCGAGCGGTTCGGCTTCTTGCCGAAGAACTGCTCCACGACCTCCTGAATCTTCGGGATGCGCGTCGAGCCGCCCACGAGGATCACCTCGTCGATGTCGGACTTCGAGAGGCCCGCGTCCTGGAGCGCCTTCTGCATCGGCGGGGTGGTGCGCTGGACGAGGTCGTCCACGAGCTGCTCGAACTTCGCGCGCGTGAGGTCGAGGTTGAGGTGCTTCGGGCCGTCCTGCGTGGCCGTGATGAACGGCAGGTTGACCGTCGTGGACGCGCTCGACGAGAGCTCGATCTTGGCCTTCTCGGCGGCCTCCTTCAGACGCTGGAGCGCCATCGGGTCGGTGCGCAGGTCGATGCCTTCGTCAGCCTTGAAGGTGTCGGCGAAGAAGTTGATGAGGCGCTGGTCGAAGTCGTCGCCGCCGAGGTGGGTGTCGCCGTTGGTGGACTTCACCTCGAAAACGCCGTCGCCGAGTTCGAGAATCGAGATGTCGTAGGTGCCGCCGCCGAGGTCATAGACGGCTACAGTCTGCTCGGCGTCCTTCTTGTCGAGGCCGTAGGCGAGCGCCGCCGCGGTCGGCTCGTTGAGGATGCGCTTGACTTCGAGCCCGGCGATAGTGCCAGCTTCTTTGGTGGCCTTGCGCTGGGCGTCGTTGAAGTAGGCCGGGACCGTCACGACGGCCTCCGTGACGCGCTCGCCGAGATAGTCTTCGGCGGTCTGCTTGAGCTTCTGCAGCACCATCGCGGAGATCTCCTGCGGGGTGAACTGCTTGCCGTCGATGTTGACGCGGGCGACGCCGCCGTCGCCGCGCTCGACGGTGTAGGGGACGGTCTTGATCTCGCCCTGGACCTCGTCGAACTGACGGCCCATGAAGCGCTTGACCGACGCGATGGTCTTGTCCGGGTTGGTGACGGCCTGGCGCTTGGCCGGGGCGCCCACGAGGCGCTCGCCGTCTTTCTTGAACGCGACGACGGACGGCGTGGTGCGTCCGCCCTCGGCGTTGGGGATGACGACGGGCTCGCCGCCTTCCATCACGGCCACGACGGAGTTCGTCGTGCCGAGGTCGATACCGATGATCTTACCCATGAGGAGGAGTTGGTTCTAGTGTTCGTGCTGTCGGAGAGGGGGAGGCGCGCGCTAGCGAGTCTCGGGCGAGACCCATGAAGCGGGGAGCGTCTGCCAAAACGTGACCCTGGCGCTGCAGGCCTCACGAAATCTGTAGCACAAACCGTAGTACCAACCCCGTGCCAGCGACCACGATGCTGACAGGGTGGCAGGGTGTATGAGAGTCTAGCGAAGGCTAAACAGACTCTGCTTCGACGAGACGCTGCCTTTCTTCGGCTTGGATACGCTGTCCATGCTCAACTAAAGGCATCAGCGAAGAGATAATTTTTGTACCAGCATCAGGGTCGCTCATAATTGCTTGCATAACCATCATTCCAATCTCTTCACCAGAATCAGACCTCTTGGGAATTACTGTCTCGTTTATGATCGTGGTGAGAGTCGTGAGCATTTTAGTCTGAGAATCACTGACAGTCCGTTCGACTATGCTCGCTCGCTTGTCTATCTCAGATAAAACATCCTTGGTTCGATCGTATTGCTGGTTCATGATCTCCTGAGTACGATCAAAGTTCGCCCTGCTATCGCGCTCGCTTGACCTTGCCATCAGAATCGCTACAACCGCCAATACGAGCGAAGCAACGCTCGAAAGAAGTGAAAAGACTTCAACGATAGTTAGGTCTAGCATAGCTGGGATAGCAATATGTCACGCAGCCAGCGCCAGCGTAGCGCTCGGAAGCTGCGCCTCGGCGACGAAGACGCGGTCGTCTTCGCTACGAACGACCTCGCCCGTGAGCAGCCCGCTCTCGATGAGCTGCGCCGCGAAAACGTGACCCAACTGCGACGCCGACTGACCCGGACGCAGCGCTGTGCTGTCGAGGTAGCGCGCCGCGAGGTCGTTGATCGTGCACCAGTCGAGCATGCCGTGTGTGCGGGCGTGCGTGACGAGGCGGCGCAGGAAGGCGGGTGCGTGGTGGTAGGTCAGCATGGCGGCGCGGGTGAGGTGCGGAGGGTTGCGCAGGTGGTACACGCCCAACATCGCCGTTGGGAGTGACAGGATGTGTCATAGGGGTCGCAGAAAGATTCAGATTTCTGTCTACGTCCCGATGCCTGCGGCCGCCCAGCAAGTCGGCGCGGCTCCCTATTTTCAGGCCCGTTTCCATCTGCCTGTCTCCGTATGACCTCGCCCTACCCCCGCGACCCCGCCTTCTCCACGTTTCGCGGCCTCGTCGGCAAGAATGTGCTCGTGACCGGCGGTAGCTCTGGCATCGGCCAAGCCATCGCCATCCGCTTCGGCTACGAGGGCGCCAACGTGGCGATCAACTACCTCCGCGACCGCGACGAGGCTGAGGCCACCGAGGACCGCATCCGCGAGGCGCGCGCCGGACACGTCGCCGCGTTCCAGAGCTGCGCCGAGCAGGTCCGGGCCGAGGACGTGCAGGTGTGTCTCCACCAGGCCGACGTCTCCGACGCCCACGAGGTCCGCGACATGTTCGAGCGCGCCATCGCCCACCTCGGCGGCATCGACGTGCTCGTGAACAACGCTGGCATCCAGATCCCGAGCGACTCCCACGACACGACCGCGGCCGAGTTCGACAAGGTACTCGGCGTCAACCTGCGCGGGGCGTTTCTGTGCGCGAAGGAAGCCATCGAGCACTTCCTGGAGGCGGAGAAGCCCGGCGTCATCATCAACGTGTCGAGCGTGCACCAGATCATCCCGAAGCCGCGCTTCGTGGGCTACTCGGTGAGCAAGGGCGGCATGCAGAACCTCACGCGTACGCTCGCGCTAGAGTATGCCGCGCAGGGCATCCGCGTCAACGCCATCGGCCCCGGCGCGACGGTCACCCCTATCAACTCAGCCTGGGTGGACGACCCCGAGAAGAAGGCGATGGTGGAGGGCCACATCCCGCTCGGCCGTGCCGGCTCCTCCAAGGAGATGGCCGCCGTGACCGCCTTCCTCGCCTCCGAGGAGGCCGCCTACATCACCGGCCAGACGCTCTACGTGGACGGCGGCCTGACGCTCTACCCCGACTTCCGCACGGCGTGGTCGAGCGAGTGATTTATGATTGTCGATGGGCGACTTTCGATTTGTGGTTGAGTGTCGCTTCTAGTATCGAATCGTAAATCAAAAATCATCAATCAAAAATACTATGACGAAGGAGCAAGCCCGTCTCGACGATGCTCAAACCGACTGGCGCCGGTGGGGGACCTACCTCTCGGACCGCGCCTGGGGCACCGTCCGCGAAGACTACAGCGCCGACGGCGACGCCTGGGCCTATTTCCCTTTCGACCATGCGCGCAGCCGCACCTACCGCTGGAACGAGGACGGCCTCGCGGGCTTCTGCGACCGCGACCAGCGGCTGTGCCTCGCCGTCGCGCTCTGGAACGAGCAGGACGCCATCCTGAAGGAGCGCTTCTTCGGGCTCTCCGGCCACGAGGGCAACCACGGCGAGGACGTCAAGGAACTGTATTCACACCTCGACGCGACGCCAACCTACTCCTACGCCAAGCTCGCCTACCTCTACCCACAGGCGGCCTTTCCCTACCAACGCCTCCACGACGAGAACCGCCGTCGGGGCCGCATGGACGTCGAGTTTGAACTGCTCGACGCGCTGGAAGGCGACCTCGCCGCGGAGCGCTACTTCGACGTGACGGTGGAATATGCGAAGGCGGGTCCCGAGGACATCCTGTGCCGCATCCGCGCGACGAACAAAGGACCAGACGCCGCGCCGATCCACCTCCTGCCGCACGTCTGGTTTCGGAACACGTGGGCCTGGGACGAGGACAGCACGACGCCGCTCCTCGAACTCGTCGAGCCTTCTGGAAAAAGCGCTGCGCCGGACAGCGTCGTCGCGCTGCACCTCCGCCCGGACCCTGACGGTCCGACGGTGATGGGGCCGGCGCTAGAAGAGCGCTGGTGGTACGCCCGTGCGCTCGATCCCGACGGCACGATGATGGCCGAGGCGCCTGCGCTGCTCGTCACGGAGAACGAGACCAACACGGAGCGGCTCTACGACGTGCCGAACCAGACGCCCTACGTCAAAGACGGCATTCACCGCGCTGTGGTCCAGGGCGACGAGCGCGCCGTCAACTCCGATCAGGTCGGAACCAAAGCCGCCGCGCACGTCCGCGCGACGCTGGAGCCGGGTGAGACGCTCGAAGTGCAGGTCCGCCTCGCCGACCGCGCGCAGGCGCAGCCGTTCCGCGGCTTTGCCAAGCGCTTCGGCGAGCGCATCGCCGAGGCGGATGCGTTCTACGACGACGTGCATCGCCAGTCGCCGGGCCTCACCGACGACGCGAAGCTCGTGCAGCGGCAGGCGCTCGCGGGGCTGCTCTGGACGCAGCAGTTCTACCACTACGACGTCCAGCGCTGGATGGCGGGCGACCCGGCCATGCCACCGCCGCCCGAGGAGCGCCGCCCGCGCAACCGCCACTGGCCGCACCTGCTCAACCACCACGTCATCTCGATGCCGGACAAGTGGGAGTACCCGTGGTACGCCGCGTGGGACCTCGCCTTCCACATGCTCCCGATGGCGCTCATCGACCCGGAGGAGGCGAAGCGGCAACTGGTGCTCTTCACGTCCGAGGGCTTTCTCCACCCAAACGGCCAGATCCCCGCCTACGAGTGGGCCTTCTCCGACGTCAACCCGCCGGTCCACGCCTGGGCCGCGCTACGGGTCTACCAGCACGACCGCGCCCGCACCGGCACGCCGGACGTGGCGTTCCTGAAGACCGTCTTCAACAAGCTGCTGCTCAATTTCACCTGGTGGGTCAACCGCAAGGACGTCGACGGCAACAACGTCTTCGAGGGTGGCTTCCTCGGGCTCGACAACATCGGCGTCTTCGACCGAAGCGCACCGCTCCCCGACGGCGTGCGGCTGGAGCAGGCCGACGGCACGGCGTGGATGGGGATGTACTGCCTCAACATGCTCACCATCGCCATCGAGCTGTCGGAGCACGACCCCGTCTACGAAGACCTCGCGGCGAAATTCTTCGAGCACTTCGTCTACATCGCGCGCGCTATCAACAAGGCGTGCGCCGGGACCGGCCTGTGGGACGACGCCGACGGCTTCTACTACGACGTGCTGCACATCGAAGGCGCGAACTACGGTGCCGACCGGCATATCCCGCTCAAAGTGCAGTCGTTCGTGGGGCTGACGCCGCTCTTCGCCACGGAGACGCTCAGCGCCGATACGCTCGCCCGCCTGCCGAAGCTGGCCGCCCGGGTGGCGTGGTTCCAGGAACACCGCACGGGTGTCGTGCACGACCTCGGCCTGCACCTGCAGCCCGGCGCGAAAGGCGACATCCTGCTCTCGATCGTCAACCGCGCCAAGCTCGAACGCCTCCTCGACCGGATGCTCGACCCCGCGCAGTTCCTCAGCCCGCACGGCCTGCGCTCGCTCTCGAAGCACCACGAACGCGAGCCCTACCACTTCAACCTCGCCGGGCAAACCTACGAGGTGCGCTACGTCCCTGGGGCGTCGCCCGTGCCGCTCTTCGGCGGCAACTCGAACTGGCGCGGGCCGGTGTGGATGCCCGTCAACCACCTGATGGTGGAGGCCCTGCAACGCTTCGGCGACTACTTCGGCGAGTCGCTCACGGTCTCGCTGCCCGGCCGCAATGGCGAAGGCGTCACGACCGGGCACACCCTCTGCGATGTCGCCGAACACCTCGCCCGCCGCCTCGACTCGCTCTTCCTACTGAAGGACGACGTGCGGGTCTACCGCAAGGAGAAACCGTTTTTGCAAACCACCGAATGGCGGCAGCGACTGCTCTTCCACGAGTACTTCCACGGCGACACCGGGCGCGGCCTCGGCGCGAGCCACCAGACGGGGTGGACGGCTGTCGTGGCGTGGCTGCTGCACGGGTATGGGAGCGCGGCGTCCTGAAACAGCCGAACGGGGGTGACGTTAGCTCGCAAACAACCTCGACTACCATGACCTACCGCGTTGCGCTCCACAAGACAGATGAAGGCTACGCGGTCTCGTGCCCCGGACTTCCCGGTTGCTGGTCGGAAGGCCAAACCGAGGAGGAAGCACTAGCGAACATCCGCGACGCGATCACGGAGTATCTCGACGTGGCGCGGGAGCTTGCCGAGCAAGACGAGGCTGAGGTCCGGGAAGTCGAAGTCCTCGCTTGACATGCCGAAGATTCCTGGCGTCAACCACAAGAACGCGATCCGTGCGCTCCGCAAAGCAGGGTTCGAGGTTGTGCGACAGGGTAAGCACACGATCGTGAGCGACGGTCGGCGCATTCTCACGATTCCTCGCTCGAATCCCATCAACGCTTTTACGATGGGCGGGATCGTCCGCGATGCCGGTTTGACCGTGGAAGAGTTCAGGGCATTGCTATAGCGAAGACGGTCGTGACAGACGTACAAGATCTCCTAGATGCTCTTGAGCCTCGTCAAGCCCATCCTGATTTCCAAAGATGCTGGCGTGGTTTCTTGCGAAGCGTCTCTGCACACATCAAAGACTCATTTCCTGAATTTGCTCAAGACTGGAAGCGATCGGCAGACGAGTAGGAGCAGGGGATTCTTAGTGCCAAATAGCTTGAGGGCGTCAGGATCGAGGCATGGCGCTTCCATGACAGGCTACGTGATTCGGCAACGAACGAAGAGTTGGCACATATACGCTTAGCACTGAGTCGACTATGGCCTGTAGATTGGCCTGATAACTGGTATATGTCAGCGATACCGCATCTGGAAGCATTCGAGGAGGCGGGGTACACGGAAGGCACTTGGGCGCGAATGCGATAGCTTTGCCCCAGTGCTCTCCTCAAAAAGCGACCCGTGGTGGAGATTTCTATTTGGATCATGAGCCGTTCCTGGAAAAAGACGCTGATCTCCGGCATCACGACGGCCACGTCGGAGAAGCACGACAAGCGCCTCGCCAATCGGCGCTTACGGCGCAACGTACGTCAGCGCCTCGCTACGGGGCACGACGGTACCGACCTGCCGCTGCTCCGCGAGGTGAGCAACGTCTGGGCCATGGACAAAGACGGAAAGCTCTACTTCGATCCCGCCACGCATCCCAAGCGGCTGCGGAAGTAGCCATCGGAATCGTCCCGGCGGTCCGGCTCCCCCTGTTTTTCGTGACGGTCGCAGGCTCTCGCGTCACAAAAAACTGTCCCCCTCAAACACGAGGGGGACAGTCTGAGGAGCGGAGCGCGTCAGCGCGGAGGCGACGCAAGACGGGGGGAGCCCGCTAGTTCATCACCGCCGCCTCGGCGAGGGCACCGTCGGTGGGTGTGCCGTTGGCGTGCGTCTGCTCGCGCTCGGGGACGGCGAACTTCTCGGCGGGGTCCGCGACGGGATCCGGGCAGAGCACCTGGTCGATCAGGTCCGTAATGCGGCCGACGTAGTTCACCGTCAGGCCCTCGATAGCCTCGGTCTTGATCTCCTTGATGTCCTTCTCGTTCTTCTCCGGCAGGAACACCGTCGTGATGCCCGCGCGCTTGGCGGCGAGCACCTTCTCCTTGATCCCGCCGACCGGCAGCACGAGGCCGCGCAGCGTGATCTCGCCGGTCATTGCGATGGTGTGCTTGACGCAGCGCTGCGTGTAGATGCTCGTCAGCGCCGAGATCATCGCCACGCCGGCGGAGGGGCCGTCCTTCGGGATCGCGCCCGCTGGGACGTGCACGTGGACGTCCCAGTGCTTGAAGGCGCCGTGCGGGATGCCGAGCTCCTCGGCGTGGGCCTTCACCCAGGAGAACGCGGCCTGCGCTGACTCCTTCATCACGTCGCCGAGTTTGCCGGTCAGGATCATGCGCCCTGAGCCGCGGCTCACGCTCGCCTCGATGAACAGGATGTCGCCGCCGACAGGCGTCCAGGCCAGCCCGGTCGCCACGCCCGGCACCTCGGTGCGCTCGGCGATGTCGTTGAAGAACTTCCGTGCGCCGAGGTAGCCCTCCACGTCGGTCTGCTCCACGTTCGCGCCGTCGGCGTTCTCCATCGCCACGTCCTTGGCCACGCCGCGCACGACCGAGCCGATGGTGCGTTCGAGCTGACGGACGCCCGACTCGCGCGTGTAGCCCTCGATGAGGTACATCAGCGCGTTGTCGGTGATCGAGAACTGCTCGTCGGTGAGGCCGTTGCGCTCGATCTGGCGGGGGACGAGGTACTGCTTCGCGATCTGGAGCTTCTCGCCGGGCGTGTAGCCGTTGATCTCGATGATCTCCATGCGGTCGCGCAGCGGGGCCGGGATGTTCTCCAGGTAGTTCGCCGTCGCGATGAAGAGGACCTTCGAGAGGTCGTAGTCCAGTTCGAGGTAGTGGTCGTTGAACGTGTCGTTCTGCTCGGGGTCGAGGACTTCGAGGAGCGCACTGGAGGGATCGCCGCGGAAGTCGGAGCCGAGCTTGTCGACCTCGTCGAGCATGAACACGGGGTTCGAGGTGCCTGACTTCTTGAGGCCTTGCAGGATGCGGCCCGGCAGCGCGCCGATGTAGGTGCGTCGGTGGCCGCGGATCTCGGCCTCGTCGCGGACGCCGCCGAGCGACATCCGGTGGAACTCGCGTCCGGTCGCCTTCGCAATCGACTTGCCGAGCGACGTCTTGCCGACGCCGGGCGGGCCGTAGAAGCACAGGATGGGCGCCTTCATGTCGCCCTTGAGCTTCAGCACGGCGAGGTATTCGAGGATGCGCTTCTTGGGATCCTCCAGGCCGAAGTGGTCGGCTTCGAGCACTTCCTGGGCGCGGTTCACGTCGAGGTTGCCGTCGGAGACGGTGCCCCACGGCAGGTCGAGGATCGTCTCGACGTAGTTGCGCACGACGGAGAACTCCGGGGACGCCGGGTTCGTGCGGCCGAGCTTGCGCAGTTCCTTCTCGACCGTCTCGATGACGTGGTCGGGCAGGGCCTCGCGGCGCTCGTCGAGCTTCTCGCGCAGCTCGTCGGCCTCGGCACCGCCGGGGTCGGTCTCGCCGAGCTCGTCCTGGATGGCCTTCATCTGCTGGCGCAGCAGGAACTCGCGCTGCTGCTGGTCCACGTCGGACTTCACCTTCGTGCGGATCTCCTCGCTGATTTCCAGCACGCGGATCTCCTGTTCGAGGTGGTCGAGCACGAGCGCGGCGCGCTCCAGGATCGGGCGCGTCTCCAGCAGCCCTTGCTTCTTCTCAACGTCGATCTGGAGGTTCGACGCGATGAAGTGGATGAGGAAGCTCGCCGACTCGATGTTCTGGATCGCGTAGGCCGCCTCCGACGGGAGGTTCGGCGACATGTTCACGATCTGAACCGCCAACTCCTTGATCGAGCGAACGCGCGCGGCAAGCTCGGCATCGTCGGCTGCCTCTTCTGCCTCGGGGATCGGCTCGACCGAGGCCCGGAAGTACGGTTCCTCTTGGGTGTACTCGCCGACGGCGAAGCGGCGCTTGCCCTGGATCACGATGGAGACGGAGCCGTCCGGCATCTTGATCAGCTTCAGGATGTTGGCGGCCGTGCCAACGGGGTAGAGGTCGTCGGTGGCGGGGTCTTCCACGTCGGCGCTCTTCTGCGCGACGACGCCAATGAGCTTGTCGCCTGCGTAGGCGTCTTTGACGAGCTTGAGCGATGCGTCGCGCCCAACCGTGATCGGCAGGACGACGCCGGGGAAGAGGACCGTGTTGCGCAGGGCGAGGATGGCGAGGTCGTCCGGGAGGATCGACTCGGCCATCTCCTTCTCCTCGTCCGGCGTGAGGAGCGGGATCGACTGCTCGCCGTCCGAGGCGAGGCGGTAGGGGAAGGCGTGCGGGGAATCGAAAGGCACGAAGATGGGGGCTGGGATGGCGCGGCCTATTCGCGGACCGCGTGGGAATAGTACCCTGGCGACAAAGTCAAGAACTAGGCCAACTCGATAGGCATGCCAGAGTGGCAGAGGGTCGCGTGTCGAGGGTCGCGTGTCGAGAATGGCCTTGCAGGTTGGCGAGAAGGCCGACACCGTCTACGACCTAGGACCTAGCCCTTTCGCTTCCCGAAGAGCTTGTCGAGCACCTTCTCGTTGGTCAGCAGTGCGGTCAGCCCGGCGAGCACGAGTTCGCCGACGAGCTTGCGGCCGGTGCTGAACTTGAAGAGCCCAACGAACGCCTTGCCGAGGCCTTTGCCCACGCCCTTGACGAGCGCGCCGCCGAGCTTGAGCGTGAGCGGGATCAGGATCGCCGCGCCGAGAAACCCGATGACAGAGTTGACGGCGGCGGTGCGGACAGGCTTGGTAGACATGGGGCGCAGAGCAAGGTGGGGCGGTCGGCGACGGAGCAGGTCGAGGTGCGTGGGACGAGGCGCGTAGGACGGGCACCGATTGCGACAGGTTAGCGCGCCGCCCTATTCTGTAGACCTACGATCCCACAACCCCAACAGGTCCCCCCACCTATGGCCGACGCCCCCCACTACTGGACGCCCGCGTTCATCGAAGCCTTCGTCGAAGCGATCAACGACGACGAGGACTTCCAGCACACCGCGCGCAAGTTTTCGGACACCATCATCTTCCGCTGCCTCGACACGCCCGACGGCAAGGACATCGAGGCGACCTACGAGTTCGACGAGGGCGAGATCGTGAGCGTCGAGATCTGGGAAGAGGACGCGCCGTCCGCCGATCTGCGTGACGACCCGTTCAACAAGAAGACGACGATGGCGCGCGCCACAGCGCCCTATCCCGTATGGGTCAAGCTCGACAAGGGTGAGATGAACGCGCTGCAGGCGATCACATCGCCCGACTACGAGGTCGAAGGGCCGAAGCTCAAGATCATGGCGAACATCGGCGTGCTCAACGGCATGGGCGACGTCGCGGCGAAGGTTGAGAAGACCTACTAGCGCGGTGCCCCAGCGAGCTCAGCGCTGATGCGCTGGGGCGGTCCGGACGGCCCTGCAACCTAGATCGCCTCGCTGACGAAGGCGCTGTGCACGCGTCGCGAAGGAACAAAGGAGAATGCCGCATTGCGTCATTAACGCTGTTTACCTCTGAACTTTCCGGCGCTTACCCAATAGGACCTGTACGCGGGCTCGACCTCTGAGCGCGCTAGCCTCCCTCAAACCAGACTCATCCCGACCATGGCTAAGAAGAAAAAGAAAGTCGTCATCTCGAAGAAGAAGTCGAAGAAGTCGGGCAGCGCCCCGAAGGCAGCTCCGAAGTCGTCGTCGTCGCTGTTCACGATCCCGAACAACCTCGCCGACCAGGCGCGCGACATCTGGATGGCGGGCCTCGGCGCGCTGTCCGCGGTGGAGGAGGAGGGCGCGAAGCTCTTCAACACGCTCGTGCAGCGCGGCGAAGAGTGGGAGCGCACCGGCCAGAAACAGCTCCAGGCCGCTGCCAGCTCCGCTAAGAAGCAGGCCGACGACGCGACCGACGCGGCCAAGGAAACCGTCAAGGAGATGACGGCCGCCACAGCTAGGATCATCGACGACCTCGAAGAGCGCATCGAGAGCGCCGTCGAGCCGGTGCTGGAGCGCATGGGCGTCCCGAACAAGCAGGACCTCGCCGCGCTGACCTCGCAGATCGAGATGCTGACCGAGAAGCTCGAACGCATCGCCAAGGACGACCGCACGAAGGTATCCACGAAGGCGAAGAAGGCGGCTGAAGCCGTCTCGGACGCGGTGAAAGGCTCCGCCGAAACCGTCAAGAAGGCGGCTAACAAGAAGGCGGCCAAGAAGAGCGCCGCGAAGAAAGCCACGGCCAACAAGGCCGCGCCGAAGAAGACCGCCAAGGAAGTGGTGGCCAGCGTCTACGCCGTCGAGAAGCACGCCGACGGCTGGGCCGTGATGAAGGAGGGCAACGAGCGCGCCACGAGCGTTCACGGCACCAAGGCCGCGGCCGTGAAGGAGGCCCGCGAGATCGCCCGGACGCACGCGCCGAGCATGCTCGTCATCCTGAAAGCCGACGGCTCGGAGCAGGAGCGCAACACCTACGAGGTCGAGTGACCTCGCGCTCCGGCTGACCTACTCCCACAGCGGGCACCCCAGCATCACGCTCGGGTGCCCGTTTTTTTGTCGAAGGTCGAAGAGGTGCGGCGACGGAGCCACACGGGTGTCATCCTGAGCTTGACTCAGGATCTCTGACGACCACAGTGCTCCAGGATATCGCTATTCCGCGAGTGTCTTCTCGAAGGTGAACGGCGCCTCGAGGGCGCGGTGGACGGGGCAGCGGTCGGCGATCTCCATGAGGCGTACGCGCTGCTCGTCGTCGAGGTCGCCCTCGATCTCGATGGTGAGGTGCATCAGGTTCTTCGGCGCCTGGCGTGTGCCAGTGTTCTCATGGGCGACGTGCACGCGGACGCGCTCCAGCGGCCAGCCCTTGTGGTCGGCGTACATCCGCAGCGTCATCGCCGTGCACGTGCCGAGCGCGCTCGTGAGGTAGTCGAACGGCGTGGGGCCGAGTTCGCCGCCGCCCACCTTCGCGGGCTCGTCGGCGAGGAGCGCGAAGCCGCGCGTGGTCACCTCGACGCGGTAGGGCGTCTTTGCGATCTCGGAGACGGAGCCGGAGGCGTCGTACGGGCCGACCTTGCGGAGCACGTCGTCGTGCTCGCCGTGCGAGTGACGGGTCGGGACGTAGCGCGCGGCCCAGCCGGCCACGACGCGGGCGGCGTACTCGGCGTCGCGCGGGTCCGAGAGCAGGTGGTCGGCGTCGTCCAGCGAGACGAAGCTCTTCGGGTGCTTGGCCGCCTCGAAGATGGACCGCGCGTTGTCGATGCCGACGGTACGATCGTTGGGAGCGTGCAGGACGAGGAGCGCCTTGCGGAGGTCGCGAATGGCGTCCTTCATCATACGGGGCGTGCGGAGGTCGTCGACGAAGTCGCGCTTGATGCGGAACGGGCGGCCCCCGATGGCGACGGTCGCCTCGCCCTCGGCCTCGATGGTGTCGGCCTCGTCCATGATGAGGTGCAGCACGTGCTCCGGCTCGCACGGCGCGCCAATCGTCACGACGGCGTCCGCGCTCGGGATCTGCGCGGCGGCGGCCAGCACGGCGGCCCCGCCGAGCGAGTGCCCAATGAGCAGCTTCGGCCCGTCGTGTTGCGCGGCGAGGTGCGCTGCCGCTGCCACGAGGTCCGCGACGTTGTGCGAGAACGTGGTGTCGGCGAACTCGCCCTCGCTCATCCCGAGTCCGGTGAAGTCGAACGACAGCACGGCGATGCCCTCGTCGGTGAGCGCGTTGCCGATGCGGCGGACGGCGCGGAGGTCCTTCGAGCAGGTGAAGCAGTGCGCGAAGAGCGCGTAGGCCGTCGGCGCGGCGTCCGGGAGCACGAGGCGCGCGGCGAGCGCGTGGCCGTCGGCGTTGGGGAAGGTGAACGTCTCGGAGCGGGGCATGGCAGCAGGGGAGCGGGTCGAGGGTCGTACGGCCAAGGTAGGAGGCCGCCACCACAGCGTGCCTTACGAATCCGCCACTCAACGCCCTCGGCGGGTCACCGCGCTACGGTCACCCGCTGCGTCTCGGTCACGCCGCCGACCGCAGCGCGCACCACATAGACGCCCGCAGGTAGCCCCGCTGTTTCGAACGTGAGCGCGTACGTGCCCGCCGTGCGGGTGCCCTCGGCCAGCACGGCCACCTCGCGGCCGAGCAAGTCCACCACCGCCACGCGTACCTCCGCAGGCGCAGCGAGCACGAGCGGCACGGTCATCGCGCCCGTCGTGGGGTTCGGGTACGGCGCGCCGAGCACCGCCTCACTTGGCTTTCCCGGCTCCTCCACCGATGCCGTGATCGCTTCCACCGTCCGCATCACCGCTCCGTTCGTGCGACGCCCCGGCTGCCCCTGGCTGCACCCTACCCACACGCGACCCTCCCAGTCGATCACGATGTCCTCCACCTGTAGCGGTGCGCCCACGATCTCCTCGCCGAGAAAGCGGCTCACTTCCTCCCACGTCACGCCTCCGTCTAGCGAGCGGTAGACGCCTCCGCTCTCCGTGAAGTCCTCCGCGCTCGAGAGCACGCCCCACAGGCTCCCATCGGCGCCTGCTGCCAGCCGACCCACGAGTTGCCGCCCCGCGGCAGGCAAGCGCCCTACTGTCTCCCACATCCGCCCGTCGGTACTGGTGCGCACCACGCCGTTGGTCGGCCCGTCGTCGTCCACAGGGCCGTTCATGAGGGTGAAGAACGCGCCGCGCGCGTCTGAGTAGACGACGTGCTCGGCGTCGTAGCCGAAGAACGCCACGAGGTTGGTCGCAGCCCACGAGAGGCCGTCGTCTTCGGAGACGGCCGCGCCGCCGAGGCCGACGACGACGAGGCGTCCGTGGGGGAGTTCGGGTGTGGGCGGGCTCTGGGCAAAGAAGCGCCCGAAGACGCTCTGGAAGACGGGGTCGGTGCGTCCGATGACCGTCCAGGAGTCGCCGCCGTCGGTGGAGCGCTCAACGCCGAGGTTGTCGGTGGCAGCGACGAGAGCCCCGGAGCGGGTCTGGATGATGGCCTCGCCTCGGTCAACGACGACAGGAGTAGATTGGCCGTAGTCGGTGGACATACGGAGGTCGCGGTCCGAAAAGAAGAAGCGCCCGTTGGATGCCATGAGAATGACATCGTAAGGAGTGCTCCCGTCCTTGACGACGTGGAAGGTGCCTGGATCGGAGCGCCGCCAAACGTGAAGGCCGTCCCCTCCAACGAGATAGATGGTGGAGTCGCCAGAGACCGCGAGGTCCCGCGTCCGGAGTGAGTCTTCAAGGACCTCCCAGAGGATGTCACCACCATAAGTCTGCTGCGCGTGTACAGGCAAACTCATGAGTACGGGACTCATGAATGCAAGCCATAGCTTAGCCAGGTATCGAGCTAAACAGACGCGATATTGAGCGTCCAGACTGTACGGTGCAGACATAAGCCGTCAGGGGTTGGTGACTAGCGCACCACGGTAAGCGTGCGGTGGAACTGCTGAGTTCCCCTCGCTCCCGTCACTGACACTTGCACCACATACACGCCCGCCGCCAGCGCTACCGTGTCCACGTCGTAGGCATGCACCCCCGCCGCTTCCTGCTGAGGGGTGTGTGAACGCACTCGCTGACCCAGCGTGTTGACGAGCGTGAGCGTTACCTCAGCCTCTTCAGCCAGCGCTAGCGGTACCGTGAAGCGCCCCGTCGTTGGGTTTGGATAAGGTGCCTGGAGCTCGGTCATCATAGGCAGTGCTGTCTCAGAGGCGACCTTCGGTCGTGGCTGCGCTGTGCGAGGAGACCCCACAGGGCGATCCGTCTCGCTTAGCTGGGACGTTTCGGCAACCTGGAGCATGTACCGCAGGTCCGCGAACCCGTCTCCTTCCGGCCATCTAGCTTCGAGCGTTTGGACAGCCGCTCTTGCCGACTCTACGTCGCCAGCGTCTACCGCGAGCGCGAAGCGCGAAGTCCAGCCCCGCCGCGCGTGATCTGTGCCTGCAAACTCCGTTGTGAGCGCTAGTGCTGCTTCTTGCGCCTCGTCTGCCCGACCTATGCCGTAGTAGATCGAGGCGAGGGCACTGAGCGCAAGCGGACGATGCTTCGATATGCGGCTCTGTTCAACGAGGAAGCCCTCTAGGCCTGGATGAGGCGTGTTTCGACCGAGTTGAGTAGCCACCTCAAACGCTCGCCGTTCTTCATCTGGGGTACGGGCACGCTGGATGGCATTGATCGCATGACTGATGCCCACACCTCTGTCTGGGTTCTCGGCCCCCTGGACGATGGCAAACCAGCGCTCCGGTGCCATGCCCTTCGGTGGCCCCCCTACATCCAGTCGTGGGAATTCCTCCAGTCCTGGAACACTCTTCCCGCTCCGCGCTGCTGCGGTGGTGTTTCCAGTCCTCATGTAGCTGGTAGGGTCGTCCTCGCTGGTAATGCCAATCGAGGAGCAGGAGACGGAGGGACCAGGCGGACTCGACAGGAACGGGTCTGGATCGAAGACGCCGCCGTTGGAAATTTGGATATGAGCAGGATCGGGGCCGAGCGTGCGATCCCAGTAGTTGCACTCGGCCACGATGTCGGAGCCATCGGCGCGGATGTGCTTCTCGTTAGGGCTAGGTCCGTTGCGCCGAAACCAGTTGTTGCGAAAGCTATTGCTAAAGATCGACCCAGCTCCCCCCGCATAGATCGTGGAGCCTAGTAGACCAAACAGAGTGCCGGTGCCACTCTCCTGCAAGAGGTTGTTTTGTCCAGAAGGTGCATTGGAGTCCTCGAAGCCAAAGAGGACACGTCCTTGGTCGTAGGCACGGGCCGCCCACTGGTCGCTCCCATTGATCTCAGAGAGGCGGATGAAAATATCGGCGTCCTTGGCGTAGATCCCAACGCTTCCTGTATTGTCAGAGGCCAATCGATCCAGGTAGACATCAGCCCCGTTCGCCGAGACAACGCTGCGATGTGGTAGGTCTCTGATTTCCGACAGCCGATTTGCGCTGTCACGAATGTGGACATCAGCTTGACTACCGTTCACGATAACACCCTCGCCAAAGCCTCCGTCGATGAACAAGCCCTCGAAGATTGGGTCGGCGTTGTGGACATAGATGGTCGCGCCTGGATGGTTAACCCCGGGGCTGTTTACCTCGCGGACATCGACATCGGTGAAGAGCCCTGCACTCCCCTGTAGGAAGCGGATGCCGCCCCAGCCCTGCGCGGGGTCAGCGGCTGCGAAAGTGGCCCCATCCGCGTTGAGCGTGCCTTGGACAAGGAGTCGCGCTCCAGGTGCGAAGGTGACGGTAACGCCAGGTTGGATGTCCCACGTTTCGCCTATCGGGATAGTGAAGTCCTGGGGCAGCGTCCCGCCGAAGTGTTCGAGCACGTACTTCACGGCAGCGTAGGCGTCGATGCGGCCCGCGCCGTAGAAATTGTCTTTGATGGGGTGTGTCTCCTGAGTCTGACCGGGGAGGTGGTTCGGGTGGATGGCACTCATTTGAATGGCCTCTGCCACTTCTGCAGGAGAGAGGTCCGGCTTCACCTGGTTCATCAGCAGTACAACGCCCGCAACGTGTGGTGTGGCGGCTGATGTACCGCCAAAGGTCTCGTAAGGATCAGAGCAGAGCGATCCTTGCAGAGCACCAGTGGGGGATGTACACAGACCAGTGGTGTGTAGTGTGGAGCCAGCTAGAGGATCAGAGGGGCCAACCACATCTGGCTTGAGGAGCGGAGCCGTGGCCTGAGGGAAGTCTCGGAAAGCAGGGGGCATATCGTCCTGGCATGAATGGGTAGCCCGAATATCTTCCCAAGCAGACGGTCCTCTGCTAGAATAGCTCCAGCGTTGATCTGACTGATCGACAGCTCCTACAGCCAATACTGCACTGACATGCGGACCTGACCCGGCAGGAGTAGGCTGATTTGGGTGAAGCCAAGGCGGAGGGACGTTCGCAGGAGCCTGGATATTGTAGGGAATGGGATTAGAGCTGTCTGTTAACCTACTACAGTCCCCACCTGTCTCTGTACCTGTGTCGCCTCCTGCAGCGACGAACAGAACGCCTTCTGAAAGAAGCCTGTCTGATATCGTGCGCCATCCAGCGTAATCTGGTATACCGGCAAATAGTGAGCCTGCTGACATGTTGACGACATCCGGCATCTCGAAGTCAGAAAGCCACTGCGCTTTCATTCGAAGTAGGAAGTCAACAGCTTCCATCATGTCTGCCTGGGTACCTCCGCCATCGGGTATGCCCCGAATGCAGAGAAGTCGGGCATCAGGGGCAACACCTGTAGCTTTTCCCTCTGCACCATTGCCGACTATTATTCCAGCGACGTTCTGGCCGTGCGTATTGGTATTTGTGCCGCAATTCGTGCAGGGCTTGTTGTTGTCTTCGACCGTATTCCAGCCTGGCTGGACAAGGGTTTCACCGACGTTCTGGGTACCGTCGTTGTTGACGTCGAACCACAACGTATTTCCGTTTTGGTCAACTGGGTCCCAGAGCTGGTTTGCGATGTCAGGGTGTCCGAAATCGCAACCCGAGTCGATGACTGCAACGAGCGTACCGTCCCCTCGGATACCACGATTCCACAGCTGTGGCGCATTGATTTTCGCTACGCCCCACTCTGGCAGACTTCCTGTAATAGGCCATAGTGGAGTAGCATGAAGCCTGGAGACATCAAGTAGCGTCTGACTGTCAAGAGGAATCACCGCATTGTCAGAGGACAAGGCTTCAGACTGTGGGCCATCATGGTCGATCCGTCGAATGCCCTGAAGTAGCTCGATCTCTTCTACAACGCTTCGCGTCACGCGCGCCGAGATCACGTTGGCGATGGCAATGCTTCGAATGTCGTCTGCATGGCCCTGCCGCTCCGCACGCCGGAGTACTCGCAGGACGTGCTGCTGGCTCTGCTCCGCGTGAGCAATCACCTCCTGCGCCACAAACACCTGGCGCTCGGCCAGCCTCATCGAAGCAACCTCACTGCTGCTGAACGTCCGCTGGCTATCCATGCCGATCAGCACGCGGAAAAGCTCATCCGGTGCGGCGGTTGCTATCTTCGTGTCTAGGTTAACCGTTCTGACGGAGGGCTGTGCCACCGCGTTGAGCGAAAACGTGCTGGTAAAGAGGAGCGCTAAGAATAGCTGGGCAAGGCGCTTAGGCATAGTGGTGGAGGACTTGAGAACGAATGGTTTCCCCCACTAGTACGGCGCACTCATAGACACTTCCAAATTGTTTCTAGATCACGGAGGTTTTAGCCTCGCCTCGTGTGCCTGGAAACCGTATTGGCTTCCCCGATGAATGATAGGCCTAGACCCGCTCCGGTACCACCGCGGGTTCGGGCGTCGCGAGCACGGGCGCGGCGGCGCGCTTGCGCTCGGCGAGCCACCCCGCGAACGCTACGAGCCACGCCGAGGCGAGCAGCATCACCGTGATCACCTGCGCGGCCAGCACCACGTCGCGGAAGGCGAACGCCTGCAGGAGCACGAACACGATCGCGCCAGGGATCGAGAGGAAGAGCGGCACGAAGCGCTCGGCGGCGCTGAAGCGGTCGGCGCGGCGCGAAAACGGCGCCGTGCGGTAGAAGAACACCTGGAGGCGCGTCATCAGCAGCGCGACGGCGTACCAGTAGCCCGCGTGCAGGAGTGCGTGGCCGACGGGCATGCCGAGCGCGAGCACGAGCGCGAGCACGCCGTGGAGCGGGAGCAGCACCTGGTAGGCGAGCGCCTGCTGCGCGCCCATCTGGAGCGTCCGTGCCGAGCCGACCGGCAGCGCGTCGAAGAGCCACGCGGCGTCGGCGTCGTCGGAGAACTGCAGCGACTGCACGAGCGTCTGGCAGCAGAAGAGCAGCACGATCAGCACCGAGAGGTGCATCTGCACGGCCTGGTCGAGGAAGCGGCCCTCGGCGCTGTAGACGAAGAGGTCACCGAGGCCGCCCTGCCACCAGCCGAAGAGTGCGAAGCCGAGCGGGAGGAGCGCCGCCGTCCACACGCGCCCGCGCACGATGCGGTCGTTGGCGAAGGCCGCCTGCGCGAAGCCATACGCCGCGCGCGACTCGGGCGTCCGCAGCGTGAGACGCTCCACGAGCCGCGCGATCCTGCCGGACTGCTGCGTGACCGTGCGCTCGCGCATCCGCTGCTCGCCGTCGTGCATCGCCCGGAGCAGCGCGAAATAGCGCCGCGGGAAGACGAACCCGAACGCGATCGCCCCGATACCGACCGTCGCGAGGAGCACGGCGAGGCCGGGCGTCATCGTGCCGCTGAGCGCGTCCGCGAACCACTGCGCGGGCCACCACGGCGTAGCTACGGGCGTCACGCCCGAGCGCGTCGCCACGTCGAGGTTGCCGATCCACTGGTAGCCGAGCACGAGCGCGCCGATGAGCGCCACGCGGACCGCCGTGAGCACCGGCTTGAGCACGCGGTAGGGCAGAACCAGCGTGAGCGTCCAGAGCACGCCCAGCATCGCGAGCGCCGTCCACACCGTCCCGCCCGCGATCAGCGCCGCGATCTCCAGCCCGACGACCACGCCGTGCGTCCACATCGCGTGCCCCGCCACCGGCACCACCATCGACCCAGCGATGAGCAGCAGGAACACGCCGATGCCGCCCAGACGGGCCACGTACTGCGTCGCCTGCGCGGCGGGGAGCGTGAGCATCCAGGCATTCTCGCGCGGGCGGCCCATCAGTTCGTCGTAGCTACCCACGATGCCGAACGCGGCGAGCACCATCCCAAAGCTCGTCGCCACGAAGCAGAGCGTCGCCGGGACCGCCGCGCCGAGCGAGAGCGCCAGCACGAGGCCCGAGAAGCCGTACGACACCGCCGTCATCGCCATGCGCGAGGCGCGCACGGTGCCCGTCTTCGGGTGCCGCAGGTCTTGCTTCACCTGCGCAGCGATCAGCAGTCGGGCTTGGGTCCAGTTCATGGAGGGAAACGAGCGGAGAGAAAGAGAGCGCTAGTCGGCGGCTTGCTGGGCGCGGCGGACGCGCATCAGCGCGCGGTACTGGTCGGCGGCGCGGTTGTGCTCGCGCAGCGTCCGCGAGAAGACGTGCGCGCCGCTGCCGTCGGCCACGAAGTAGAGGTAGGCGTGCTCCTCGTTGTCCAGCACGCCGTCGATGGACGACTCCGACGGGTTGTTGATCGGCCCCGGCGGGAGGCCCGCGTACTTGTACGTGTTGTACGGGTGGTCGAGGGCGTAGTCGGCGAAGAGGAGGCGGCGCATCCGGCCGCCGTCCTGCTGCATGAGCGCGTATTGCACCGTCGGGTCAGCCTGGAGCGGCATGCGGCCCGCCGACGTGCGGCCGAGCAGGCGGTTGAGGTAGACGCCCGCCACGCGGGGGCGCTCCTCGGGCAGCCGCGCTTCCCATTCCACGATGGAGGCGATCGTGACGACCTCGTCTGGCGTCAGGCCGAGCGCCTGGGCTTTGGCCTCGCGCTCGTCGGTCCAGAAGCGCTCGTACCACGTGTGGATGCGGCGGACGACCTCGGCGGCGTCCTGCGTCCAGTAGATGTCGAACGTGTTGGCGCGCATGCGGCCGAAGAGGTGCGTCGTGTCGGTGCCCAGCTCGGCCGCGAGGTCGGTGTTGCGGAGCGCCTGCCGGAACTCCGTCGAGTCGATGGCGAGATCGCGGCGGAGCACGGCGGCGAGCACGCCGGGGCGCACGCCGGGCGGCACCGTGACGCGGATCGGGTCGACAAGGCCCTTGCGGATTTTGTCGAGGAGCGCCCAGTTGGTTGCGCCCGTCTCGAAGGTGTAGTAGCCCGGCTTGACCTGGTCGGCCCACCCCGTGAGGTCGCCGAAGAGCCGGAACGTGCCCGCGTTGGCGAGGAGGTCGGCGCTGTTGAGCGAGTCCACGAGCGCGTCGAAGTCGCTGCCGCGCGGGACCATCACGCTGCGCGCGTCCTCGAAGGCGGGCGTGTTGGGGCTGAAGCCGAGCCACCACGCCGCTCCGCCCCCGGCAAGGCCGAGTACGAGCGCGAGGACAAAGAGCCAGCGGAGCAGTTTCATGCGGGGTTAAGGCGATGTGAAGGCCGAAAGGTCACAAATCCTGCCGCTGGACACAACGCCGGTTCACGTGCCGGAATTGTCTGGGCTCCGATCCGATGCACAGCGCTCGTCCTGGTTTGAGCCCCCCGAGACGGGCGCGGCTGGCCGCTCGCTGAGACGGCGTTCGAGCGAGCGCGTCTCATCGATAACGCGCTCGTAGAGCCGGCGCACGGCCTCGTCGGGCAGCGGGCCAGGGTTGGCCGCCATCACGTTGTCGAGCACCTCTTCTTCGCGGGTCGGGACGTAGACGGGCAGCCCCATCTGCCGCTTCAGGTCGCCGATCTCGGCGGCGCACACTGCGCGCTGGTTGAGCAGGTAGATCACCACCGTGTCGATTGCGTCGATGCGGTCGCGCCAGGGCCGAAGGGCGCCCAGGTCCACCTCCTCCGGCGGCTCCACGCGCGCCGCGAGCAGGGCAGTCAGGGCTTCGAGCGAGGGCGCAGGCATCGTGGACGTTGAGGCTGGGAGATGCCAGAGTCGCTAGTACAGCCGCTTTGGTGTCATCCTGCCCCCTGTAGTCCACAGGGCGTTTCAGGATCTCTGCCGACTGCGGTTACGCGGAACTCTGCTGAGATGCTGAATCAAGTTCAGCATGACAAGTTGGAAAGTGTGTAACTGGGTTCTTTGTGCTGTGCAATAGTAGGGAAATCAATTGATGCAGCGCGATGTCGCAGGCACCTTTTCACTGCGACACTCACACCTTCAAGTTCGGCACCGCCGTGAGGTCGAGCGGCGACGTGTGCCCGGCGGCGAGCTGGAAGTGGCCCGTGACCGCGATCATCGCGGCGTTGTCGATCGAGTAGGTGATGCGTGGGACGAACAGGTCGAAGCCGTCCGCGTCGGCGGCGGTCTGAGCGTCGGCGCGGAGGCGCGAGTTGGCCGAGACGCCGCCCACGATGGCCACGGCGCGGATGCCCGTTGCGGCGACGGCGTCGCGGATCGCCCCGACGAGCGCATCGACGACGGTTTGCTGGAACGAGGCGCAGAGGTCGGCGAGGGACTGGCCCTGCATCGCTGCGTCGCGCTCGGCGTCGGAGAGGCCGCGCAGGTGGTAGAGCACCGCCGTCTTGAGGCCGCTGAACGAGAAGCCATAGGGCTCGTCGGGGTACTTCCGCCGGTCGAGGCGCGGGTCGGGCCACGTGTGCGCCGCCGGGTCGCCCTCGCGCGCGAGCTTGTCCACGACCGGCCCGCCGGGATAGCCGAGGCTGAGCATCTTCGCGACCTTATCGAACGCCTCGCCTGCCGCGTCGTCGCGCGTGGTGCCGAGGACCGTGTGCTGGAAGCCCTCGTCGACGCGTACAAGCTGTGTGTGCCCGCCCGAAACGGTGAGGCAGAGGTAGGGGAACGGCGGCACGCGCGCCGCGCTGCTGTCCTGAGTGGCGTCCTCCTCCGTGACGAACACGGAATAGATGTGCCCGTCGAGGTGGTTGACGCCTACGAGCGGCACGTCGAGCCCGAAGGCGAGCGCTTTGCCGAACGAGAGCCCCACGAGCAGCGACCCCGCCAGCCCCGGCCCGTAGGTCACCGCCACCGCGTCGAGGTCGTCGCGGGTCACGCCCGCCTCCTCCAGCGCCGCCTCCACGGTCGGCACGATGAGCCGCTGGTGCGCCCGGCTCGCCAACTCCGGCACCACACCGCCGAACCCCGCATGGACCCGCTGCGACGCGATCACGCTCGACGCCAGCCGCCCGCCTCGCAGCACCGCTGCCGCCGTGTCGTCGCACGATGTCTCGATGCCGAGGATGGTTGGGGTGGAGGGGATAGGGGACGGGGAATGGGGCATGGGGGAAAGAGCGAATAGGGACTGGCGAATAGAGAAGGGAAGCGGGGTTGCCAAATTCACTCGCGGCAACATGAAGTCACAGACGCCATTTCACGGCGACACCGCCGCACCGCGACACCGCCGCACTCATCCGCCTCGCCGCAGCTTGAACGAGCGCCGGTGGTGCGGGCTCGGGCCGTGGGCGGCGAGTGCGTCGTAGTGCGCTTTCGTGGGATAGCCCTTGTGACCGGACCAGCCATACATCGGATAGGCGGCGTGGAGTTCCACCATCAGCCGGTCGCGTGTCTCCTTCGCCACCACCGACGCCGCGGCGATGCTGAGGCTCCGCGCGTCGCCCTTCACGAGCGGCGTCTGCGGCCACGGCGCATCGGGGATGCCGCGGTTGCCGTCCACCAACAGCGCGTCGCAGCAGCAGGGCAGCGCGGCCACGGCGCGTCGCATCGCCTCCAGCGACGCCCACAGGATATTGAGGTCGTCGATCTCGGCGGGGCTGCACAGCCCGACGCCCACGCCGAGCGCCCGCCGTTCGATCTGGGGTAGCAACGCCGCACGCTGCTCAGGCGAGAGCTTCTTGC
Source organism: Bacteroidota bacterium (assembly GCA_039821555.1). Taxonomy (NCBI): domain Bacteria; kingdom Pseudomonadati; phylum Bacteroidota; species Bacteroidota bacterium. The sequence goes on along the minus strand of JBCBNX010000016.1, from coordinate 4,211 downwards.
TGTCGGTCAGCCCAGCCCAGTCGTCGTCCTCGGTGTCGGGAGCGAGCACCACCGCCGCCGCTACGACCGGCCCCGCGAGGCACCCACGCCCCGCCTCGTCAGTCCCCGCTACAAACCGCCGGCCGGCGTCCCAGTGGCGGCGTTCGATCATCAGGTCGGGCACAGGGCAAAGGTGCGAACGTGTGGGGGTATGGACCTAGGAAGGTAGGCACAGCCATGCGTGAGCCCGCACGAGGCGCGCACGTCCACCCCTACAGTCATCCACACTGTGCTCAGCGCGTGTCGCCGGTGGCGCACGGAGGGCCGTCCTCCTGGGCCTGTAGGTAGCCGTACGCCGGGTCGATCTGCCCGGTGTTCGTCATCGAGCAGGTCCGCAGGCGCTCGCCTGTTTCTGCGCGGTAGAGCGTCGTCTCCCACGCCTGTTCGAGCGCCAGGGTCGGCGTCACAACCACCTCGCCGGTCGCCTCCTCGACATCGCTGCCAGTGTAGCGCATCACCTGCGCGACGTCGATCTGCTCGCCGTCGGGCGTGAACGTGACGAGGTAGTAGCGGACGTCGTAGCCGCCGCTGAACGCCTCGTGCTTGACGAGGGCCGGGACGAAGTCGCCCGTCACCGGCAACACCGCGAGCGCGTAGTAGCGGCCGGGCTCGTCCATCGCAAGAAAGCGCCGCATGGGCGAGGTCTCTTGCGGCGGAGCTTCGCCGATCTCTTCGATCAGCGCGAGGTCGTTCTCGGGGGCTTGTTGCAGCGAAAAGGGCAGTTCTACGACCGGAAAGAGCGCGACGAACTCGTAGAACGGCAGCGCGGGGGCCTCCCGCTCCGCGAGGGCGTCTTCCAGTTCGTGCAGCAGGTGCAGGTTGGCGATGTCCACGTCGGTCGGCGCCGACGGACCGTCCTTCGCGGGGCGATACCAGGGCTGGGCCTCGAAGAAGGCGACCGTCTCTTTGTCCTCGAAGACGTGCCCGTGGCGAGCGTAGATGGCGTGGCGGAGCAGCCGCACGTCGCCCCGGTCCATCAGCCGGAGCAGGCTGAACGCGTGGCCGACCTCGTCGAGCGGCGTCTCCGCTTCCACAACGATCGGGAGGAGCGTACCGAGCGGGTCAAGCTGCGCGTGTGCAACGGGCAGTGCACTGGCGATGAGCAGAGCAAGGAAGAGCAAGCGAGGCATAGCGGCGACGGTAAGGTGGAGATAGAGCCACCTCCGAACGCGCAAGTTGCCTATCGGAAAGCGCACAGCGATACGACAGCGGATGCATCTCGTACGAGTCTCGGCCATGGGTGCTCCGCCAAGCTCATCGCAACCTTATTGCCCACCCAGGTTGCCAATAATTTTACCGAAGGCCTGTGCTGCCGCCCCGGCATCGATGGAGACTCCAAATGCGAATGCGGGCTTCCAGACAGACTCTGTCGCGACTACGAAGCCGTCAGGTAAGACCGGGAGAGTCCCTTGGGCATCTGGAACTAGGAACGCCTCCTGTGCCTCAACGAGCCGGTCGACCTTGCCAAAGCGTACACCTACACTGCCAACGAAGACGGTTCCTAAGTCGAAAGACACGCCTGCATAGGCATTGGCTCCGAAGGTTCCTGAGACGGGAAGGGCGAGGAAGACGCCTGGATTCAGTGACGTGCCGCGCGTTCGAGGTCCAAACAGGTAGTAGGTCAGAAGGAGCGCGTACTGAACCTCATACTCGCCTCCCTCGGAGCGGGTCAGTCTCGACGCTCCGTCCTGGCTAGTCGCTGCCACGTAGGCTCGGTTGGGCAACAACGACGCGAGTGGGCCAAAGGAGATACCCCCACGAAAAAGAGTGCGCACGGAAAAGGTGTACTCCGCTCCGACCTGCTTCGTCTCGTTGCTATCCGTTACATCCGTCATCTCCATGACGATCTTCCCCTCCGGTGCATCAAAGTCCGACACAGGAATCGCGATGATTCCACACGTATCCTCGTCGCGAATGGAATCCAACAAGTCAGAGGCGCCACGATCCAGGACTTCAATGCCGTTTCCTGACGAAGCAAGGTCCAACTCGTCGGCATTACGCGTGGCAGAGGTTCGCCGCACGTTGAGCTTGCGGATCGTCGTAGACTTCCCGTAGATGTAGACGTTCAGTGTTTGCCCTTCGTCCATCGGGAGGCCGCCTCGCTCGCGTACAGCCCCAAGGGTAGACATGGCGACATAGGGCTCCTGGAAGTTCGACGCATAGTTGGTTCGCGCCTCATCGAGTTGGCAGTGGGCAGCGAGCAATTCCGCAGCGCCAAGAACGCCTTGGCCAAAGGCCGTGCTCGTCAGCGATGCAGACAGCAGTAGAGAGATGAGGAAGAGGAGTCGAAACATGGCAGTGGGGTGCGAGGTGCTGGGGTTCGCGCGTGCTGATTAGCGGGATCGGTCAAGCAACACTACGCCACTGGAATGCAGGGCTGGTGTCGCGTAATCACAGGAGTTTGAGCTGACAGGGTGCTCAAAACGTCCGCTGTGCGCAGCACGAGCCTGTAGCCTCTTTGGAATCACCCGAGCGCCGTCTCGAAGCGCACCGTCGTACCTGCTCCCGGCGTGCTCTCTACGTTGAGCGTGCCACCGAGGGCCTCGGCGCGGCGGCGCATTGTCTCCAAGCCCCGGCCCCGCCGCACGGTCGCGAGATCGAAGCCTACCCCATCGTCCTGGACCGTGAGCTGGAAGCGAGTGTTCTCGTAGGCGACGTGCACCTCGACTGTGTCGGCGCCGCCGTGGCGAACCGCGTTGTGGATGCTTTCCTTGAAAAGGAGATACAGGTGCCGCCGCGCGTCCATGGTGAGCGGGACCGGCGGTAGGGCGTCAGGGCGCGTGAAGCGCAGGCGCCGCCCGCGCGTCATGCTGTCGGCGAACTGCTCCATGCGTGTGACCACTGCGGCGAGGTCGTCGTGCCCCGCGTCCACGATCCAGACGGCGTCCCGGAGATCGTCCACGACCGTGCGCGCCGTTTGCGCGAGGTCAGCGAGGTGAGAGCGGTCGCCTTCGGGCAAGGCCGGATTGCGCCCGGCTAGGTCGAGCCGGAGCGCGACGTTTGATACCTTGCTTCCGATGTCGTCGTGGAGGTCGTCCGCGATGCGCCGCCGCGTTCGCTCGACCCGCACGAGTTGCTGGATGCGGTATTGGTAGCCTGCGACTACGACGCCCAGCACTGCCAGTGCCGCGAGCGTCCAGAACCACCACGTCTGCCACGCCGGGGGGCGGATGATGATCGGAAGTGAAGCGGCCTCGCTACTCCAGATACCGTCTCGGTTGGTACCGCGCACGTGGAGGGTGTGTCGACCAAATGGGGCAACTGGGTAGCGAGCAGACGCCTGGGTACCCAGCTGACGCCACGCGGGCTCGGCGCCTTCGAGCCAGACGGCGTAGCGGTTCTTCCCGGGCTGTCGTAGGTCGAGTGCCGCAAACTCGACGGCAATGTCGCGCTGCGTGTGGGCGAGTTCGACAGGGGCATACCCGTCCGCCGTCTCTTGAAGGGGATAGGACTCGCCGTCCACGTAGAGACTGGTGATTGCAACGCGCGGCGGTGTTTCGTCGACAGCGATACGATCTGGGTAGAATTGGTTGAAGCCGTCGGTTCCGCCGAGGAGCATGGCTCCGCGTGCAGTCAACTGGTGAGCTGAGACGGTGAAAATGTCTCCTTGAAGGCCGTCTTCGTGAGAGAAGGTGGTAAACGACCGCGCTCCAGGATCGAAAAGGGTGAGACCGTTGCTCGACCCAATCCAAAGCCGGCCTAGAGGATCGGGAAGAAGGCTCACCGCATCGACGTGAGAAAGGCCGTGCGCGGGTGTGAAGCGCTCACAAGTCTGCCCAGTAGAGTCGAAGCGGGCGATGCCCCCGTCGGTGGAACCAAGCCAAAGAGCCCCGTCGGGTGTGCTCGCTATGGCTGGTAGATCGTTGCCAGGTACACAGGTGGGGTGGTCAGTGGCGCTCCAGTGAGCTACCGTGCCCGTGGGCAGATCGAGCCGGTTGAGACCGCCTCCTCGCGTGGCAATCCAGAGACCGTCGCGGTCAGTTGGTACGGTATGGACCCGCCAAAGGTCGTCGGTGCTCAAGGCCTGTGCGGCGTCGCCCGCGCTATCGTAGCGGCGCAGAATCTGAGTGCGTTCTGCATCAAACTCGATGAGGCCTAGGTAGCGTTGACATTTGAGTCGGACGGCCGATGGTCGATACCGGCAGTAACCAACCTCTGCTGCCCGTGCCCGC
>JBCBNX010000015.1 GCA_039821555.1 Bacteroidota bacterium | reverse complement strand
CTTCACCTGGCGTGCGCGGTGATCGTGTGGCGGCGTTGCCCTCTCACGTCCGACGACTACCTATTGGGATAGGCTCTTAGTGCTACCAGCTTCCTCTGCTGTTCCCCAATCCTGGAGTGTGATGGAGCGTCGTGGCATGTGCGCAAGTCCGACATAGTGTGTGTCCGGGGCCAGTTCCTCTGGATTTACACTCTCCCGAACGTCTGTGCAGAGGTCAGAGAGGGTGCCCCGCTCCCACCCCTCCGGCACGCCGTCCTCGACGCGGACGTGCTCGTAGCCGGGGAAGCGCAGGTGGACGAACCACTCGCGGTAGAGCAGCCGCGCGGCCTCCTCCAGCAGCGCGATCCGCCGCCTGTTGTTGGCGATCAAGTCGTCGTAGGCGGCGAGAATAGAGACGATCTCACGCTGAGTGCGCAAGTCTGGGTAGCGAACACTAACCTTGTAGACGTAATTCCGGTTCAGAGAAGGTTGAGCTGCACCAGAGTTGAGTCTTGACAGATCAACAGTCCCCAGGAGGAAAGAAATAAATCGCACATCGTTCCCCTTAAAATCTGTCACAAACAAGCATGTATTGTGTGGCCAATAATCTTCCTCAACGTAGCAAACCTTGCCGATAGAAGCACCGCTCCTTCCAAGCGTAACTCCGGGTCCTGAAACCTTTGACTTGTTATGAAGACCATTGATGCCTGCGGAGCCAACTACAGGAACAGCCCCTTCTTTCATCTGCGCTTTTGTCAGATCATAACCACGTTGTAGAGCAATGAGATCTCCTATCAATCCTGAATTCCAGCTCATACCTCTACCCCCAACGCCTCAAAGTTTTTGCTGATGGTCGCCGCGAGGGTGGCAGCCTCGGCGTTGAGGTCGCGTAGTTCAATGTGCAGGTCGCGCATGGCCTCCTCGAAGTCGAAGTCCTCGTCCACCTCGGGCGGGGCCACGCCCACGTAGCGTCCTGGCGTGAGGCTACCGTCGTTGGCCGCGATCTCGGCGCGGTCCACGAGCTTCACGAGGCCCGGCACATCGCGGAGTTCGCCGTCGGGGAAGCGCTCGTGGAGCCACCGCGCCTGCCGGGCGAAGTAGCGCACGCGCCGCACCTGCTCGGCGGCCTCCTGGCGCACCGCGTCGAGATCCTTGCGCGCCGCGTTCACCTTCGTCGTGTTGAAGGCGTCGTGGCTGCCCGCGTCAAGGTCTTGCTTGCAGGCGTCCACCACGCGCGCGGCGAGTCGTACGAACCCGTCAATTTCTTTCAGGAGGGCACGCGCGCCGTCGCCGAACGGGAGCGCCTCGTCCTCCAGGAACCCCCACAGCGCATCGAGGTCGGCGCGGTCGGTGGCGGCCAGCGCCTCGGCCGCGTCGCCCGTCTCCTGCCGGAACGCCGCAATGTCGTCCGCGAGCGTTCGGCGCATAGTCGCGTAGGTGGCGAACGTCTCGGCGTGCTCGTGCTCGTTGGGTAGCGTATCGAGGAACAGCGCGAGTTGCTCGTGGAGCGACTCCGCAGCGGCCAAGAGCACGGGCAGCGCGCCCGCGAACGCGGCCCGGTCGGAGTGGTCGGCGAAGCAGTTGCGCGCGGCCTCCATGCTGCGCCCGAGGTGGTCGGCCACGAGCGCTACGAAGCGGGCGCGCTCGCCCCGGTAGAGCCACACGAGGCTCGTCAGGTTGGCGAGCTGCTCCGGTGTGAAGTCGTAGACCGTGCGCGTGAGCTTCCGGTGGACGTTCCGCGCGTCGATCATAAGCACCTGGTCGCGGCGGTCGGCAGGCTTGCCCTTGTCCAGAAACCACAGTTCGCACGGGACGGTGCGCGTGTAGAAGAAGCCGCCCCGGATCGCCATCATCACGTCTACGGCTCCGGTCTCCACGAGCTTGGCGCGCACCCTCGCCTCGTCGCGCCCCGCGCTCGACGCCTGCGACGACATCACGAAGCCCGCGCGGCCCGCCTCGGCGAGGTAGCTGTAGAAGTACGAGATCCAGACGTAGTTGGCGTTCGAGACCTTGCCCTTCTTGTTGATGCCCGGCAGGCCGAACGGCAGGCGCGGGTCGTTCTTCACCTTGTCGGCGTCCACCTCGTCCACGTTGAAGGGCGGGTTCGCCATCACGAAGTCGGCGCGCCCCACGAGGTTGGACGTGTGGTCCTCGTAGTAGCTGATCGCCTGCTGGATGTTGCCCTCCAGCCCGTGCACGGCGAGGTTCATCTTGCCGAGGCGGATCGTCGTCTCGTTCTTCTCCAGGCCGTAGAACGTTGCCCGCTTGGTCGGGTCCTCGTGCTCCGCCTCGATGAAGTGGGCTGTCTGCACGAACATGCCGCCCGAACCGCACGCCGGGTCCAGCACCTTCCCGTGATCCGGCTCGATCACGTTGACGATCATCTGGACGATGGACGGCGGGGTGAAGAACTCGCCGTCGTCGTGCGCTTTGAGGCCCGCAAACTTGGTCAGGAAGTACTCGTAGATCCGCCCGAACACGTCGCCGCCCGCGTCCTGGAGCGCCGGGTCGTTAAACGTCCGCAGCAGCTGCGCGAGCACGTCATTGTCGAGCTTCTGATACTCGACCTTCGGAAGCTGCCCTTCCAGGCTCTTGTAATCCTTCTCGATGGACTCCATCGCCTCGATCACCGCCTTCGAGCGGTCGGCGTCATCCGGTAGGCCGACGAGGTAGTCGAAGCGCGCGTGCGGCTGGAGGTAGAGCGCGCCGCGTCCTGAGAAGTCTCCCGGCGTGAGGTCGCGGGTCTTGCCGCCGCGCGAGGGGAGCGTCTTCTCGATCTCGGCCTTCGCCGTGAGGAAGCGGTTGTAGGCGTGGCGGAGAAAGAGCAGCCCCATCACGGGGAGGAAGTACTCGTTGGAGGCGTAGACCGAGTTGGCGCGGAGATTATCGGCGCTACTCCATAGGCGTTTCTCTACGGCCTCTAGATTGTCGAGTTGAGCCATGCAGAATGGGCGAGCCTGGTTATGTTGTGGGCATGTCTTAGCCTCGCAAGCTAACCCATCCGCTCGAAGTCAGCGTCCCCTAGCCACCGAGCGAACCTGTAGCCTTCATGCCCTCTCCCTCCCATCAGCGCCGCTTGGAGCGCGCGCTCAGCGAGCTTATCGGAGCTATCCGCGAAGCTCCTCACGCTACCAGAAGCCTGAAGGAGCGGGCAGCAAAGGTTCTGGCCCAACTTGACGACTTACCGGACCGCCCTAAGCCTTCTGGTCGGTCCGTCGCAGCAGTCGAATCAACCCCACTGACCGAGTCAAAAACGCTCTACACCGCTCCAGTCAAGAGGCACACAAAAACGAAAAGAGCGAATGACACCCCAGTTAAAAGCCCCACGAAGAAGAAGCAAGTACAGACGGCAGCGCAGCAGCGCAAAACCTCCCTACGTCATCGTCGTGGCGAGTTCTCCAGAGAAGAACTTGCAGCAGGGTGGCGACTGTGCGAGTGTGGGAGCCCCGTCAAGAATTGGAAGAAGCACCCCGCGAAGTGCCCAGTTCTCTCGAAGCGCATGAGCGTTTCCGTGAAGGCGAAATCCTCTTCCGGGAAGTCAGCGAGTGGAACGGCTTCAGCATCAAAGAAGCGTTCGAAAAAGAAGCAGACGCGCTCCACTGGCAAAGGGACGCCAGAGCCTCAATCACGTACCAATTCTTCCCGACGACGTAAGGCTGGAGACAAGGTCCATATCGAGGCAGCACCCGATGAACGCAGCCAGAACCGCAAGCACGACGCTACGACTGGCTACGCGCACGCCTATCGCGAGCACGGGCGCTATGGCTCGCATCCGTCCCATGACGATTTCAGCGAAACGTCCTCACCCTGATGGAGACGGAATGCGTGTCACGCAGGGTACGCGTTCAGGATGGGCAAGGCTCGCGAGAGCAGGAACGCCGCCACCATCACCCTCGGCTCGTCCTCGTCACACACCACGCAGAGTTGGTTTCGGCTCTGGTTGGTGGTGCCTACCAGGTCTTCGCTGCGACCGTAGGCGTACGCGCCGAGCCCACGAAGGACCTGCCCCACATCCAAGCCCGCCCCTTCGTTCATCTGTGCCTCAGAGGCTACATGCACAGTAGACCAGCCTCCAGCCTTTACGCGAGCCTGTCGCAATTGTGCAAACACCCGACTCTTCCCGGCGTGAGGCCCAGACTCCGGGGACCGGATCGAGAAGCGAAGCCTGCCGGCCAGCTTTCCGAAGGCCTCGTTGCCCCCCTCAGCGCGAACGGCCCGCACATCTCGCTGTCCGTTGTTCCAGATCGCATAGGCTACCGTAGCGGACGCACCATCTACTACCGCATCCCAGCGGTACAGTCGCCCGTCACTCTTCTTCTTCAACGCAGTCTGTCCCTCTGTCACGCGCTCCACGCCGTGACATGCACTCACTTGGAATGGCCCAACGCTGAAGGGTTCAAGTTTGGACTGGGGAAATATGGATGAAGCCATGAGCGCAGCCGGATGAGACAATTAGAACGCCCGCCTAATATCCGTTACCCCAGCCACTTCTCATAGAGACGCAACAGGGCCTGCACCTGCTCGACGCTTGCCTCGTCGCGGCCCAGGACATACTCGGCGTACTCCTCAGGGTGCTGCGCCTTCCATGAGTAAGGGCCACGCCGCATGTGCTTGAGCCGCGCCACCCGCTGTTTGGCCAGTCGGCGACGTCGCCGTTCGATGGCGACACGCACCTTCTCCACGTCTCGCTTTCGCACGTACGCCTTCCGGTGCTTCCCATTGTCGTCGCGCCACCGCCGGTACCATGCAATGTGCATGTCTTGGGGTCGCTTGGATGCACACCGGCAGTTCGGCTTACCGCACCGAACGTATTCCTCGTTCAGGCTTCCGAGGAGCTCGCCAGGGAGCACGCGGGGGATGGTATACCACTGCGGCCACCGTCGCTTCGGACGGTAGCCGATAGAGCCGTCGAGCTTGACGAACCGCTCCCAGACGGGCCGGTAGCGGACCCGTCCGCCTGATTTCACGGTGCGCTTCCATTGGATCATACTCGTCATCGTCGTGGGTGTCTTAGGGAACGGATCGTCGTTTTTTATGCGTCTCTATTCGCCGGTGTCATGCCCCGCGCTGGGCCAGTGCGCCAATGGCCGCGTCGAGTTCGCGCACGCAGGGTGCATCGAGGGTGTGGTCTGGGTGGCTTGCCGTCTCGCGTACCCACCGCCGTTGGTTCTTGTACTGGCTGTTCGTGAGCACACCTGCGTCACGTACAGCACGGAGTTCGTCGTAGAGGCGTTCGATGCCGTACGCATGAATCCCGTGGCATGCCATGCTCCGTTTCATGCTGGGCACGTCGTCATGTACCCGCCATTCTCGCCGCTTCTCGATGCCGAGGTACTCGTCGTGCCATCGGTTGATGATGTAGAGGCGTGTGTCTATGTCGAGGAGGTCCCCCACTGTGAGCGAGGTGAGCTTTAGCTGTCGACGGGCCTGCTTGCGAAGCTGCATCTCGTAGCGAAGGACCGGCCCATCTCCGTACGTCTCCGGGATGGGTCGTTTCTGTGCCTCCAGCCGGGCGCGTCGGTCGTAGAAGACGAGGTGGCGCTGACCGAGTTGATAGCGCACGCCCGTCTTGCTCCACGGTACGCGGACGTAGCGCGGCGCATGAAGCAGGAACGGGAAGTAGGCGCGCGGTGCCTGCGTGGTGGACACATCGCCGCACATGTCGAGCCGCCACACGTCGGCCTCTCTGAGGGAGAGGCCGAGCGTGTCCTCCATCGCCTCCACCGCGCATACTGTGGCCTCGTGGTCAAGTGAGGTACGTCCTGCGAAGGTGGGCCAGCTCCCTTCCAGGAAGAGCTTGTCGAAACGCACGGTGGCTCGAAGGCTTCCGATCATGCCTCGAAAGCTCCAACTGTCGTACTCGTGGTTGTATGTCTCCTTCATGCTCGCGAGTCGGAGTACGACGGCATCGGGATCGGACACCCACGCCTGCAACCGTACCGTGTCGTATCCCGCGACATGCTCCATGGCCTTCGGGCAGACGACGAGGTGCAAGAAATCGAACCTCTATCCACCTTGTTACCGTTGTCGGATGTAGCCGTCAGGCCCTAGCGACACATCGACGCCTTGAGCAAGGCATCAATGTCCCCGAAGCGGTAGTAGATGTTGGCTCCCACCTTGCTGTAGGGGAGCGTACCGTCAGCGCGGTAGCGGGCCAGCGTGGCCTTCGAGAGGCCGAGGTAATCCATCGCCTCTCGGTTGGTGAGCCACTCCTTTGAGACGGGCCTGCTCTCCCCTGGCGCCTCAGGTAGGGCTCTAGCTACGGCATCCTCAACGATGGGACGGATCAGCTTGGAGAAGTCGGCGGCGAGGGCTTTGGCAAGCGCGGTCATGATCGTGCGGCTGAGTTATCAGATGCCGCAAAACTGAGTGCGCATGAGGCCTTGGAGTTAGGATCCAAACTCCAAAGCAACTCCAAACCACTCACTCAACCTCATATGTCCTCTGCCGCGTAGTCTTTCCGGCCTCGCTCGATTCCATGCCACAGAGCATTGCGGACAGTACGCTCGTCGATTTCCCCCGCCTTGTCCTTGCCGTACAACTTGCGAAGCGAGTCTCCAAACTCGGCTTGGTAGCGTGCTACAACCTCATGCCGCGCCTTGCTCTTTGACAAAGGTTTCTCGTCTTCTTCTGCCTTGGCTCGGATCGCAACGTACTCGTCACAGAGCCAGTCATACCGGGGCAAGTGTCGGCGATTGAAGGGAGGCTTTTCTTCGCCTGCTGCCAGCGTGCCCGTACCCGTCGCCTCCTGGACTTCCTCCCAGGTCAGCACAGCACCATACATCTCGTACTCACGCAGCACGTCATCGAGCGCGTCGAGGCGATAGAGCAGGAGTAACACAGTGTTGTTGACCGACTGCGCGCGGGCCTTCCAGTCTTCCATCTCCTTGTGTGCTTCCTTGACAGCTTGCTCCCAGGTCTCCGTCACATCTACGCGCAGCATGGGGTACGCAACTCTACCAGAGCGCGCGTACCCGTTCAGAGTTGCGCCGCTGATCGTATCGAACCACTCGGCGTGGTCAGCCCCCTTATCCAGTTCTCGCAGGCCCTCTTCAGCTCCCGATATCGCCTGCTCCATCCCGTACTTCTTGCCAAGCCGGTTGACATGAAACCAAATCTGCTTGGCGTCCTCGGCTCCTTCGTTGAAGCGGGCACGCTCCGATTTCCACCGCTCGAATCGCTTCTTTAGGTTGGCTTTCAATTGGAGTGCATGCCCGTAGCCCTGCCGCTCAACCAACTCAACGTAGCCGTTGTGTGTCTCTCGCTCCACGAGTGCCGACTCTTCATCCTCTAGCCACGGCGGCAGGTGAGCGTAGCGCCCTGGCACGAAGCGCGTTGGTGTGGTGACGTTGGCCCACGGACGCACCTCCTTGGCGATAAGATAGAAAGCCGCATCGCGTCGTTTTGATCGGTCTGCCATGCTCAGGCTTCCCCGAAGAGTTCGTCCATCTTCCCGTCTACTAGCTGCACATCGTCCCGGGCGAAGTAGTTCTCGGTAACCGCCAGGCCGGAGTGAGCGAGCGCTTTGCTGATGCTGTACACATCCCAGCCTCGGCGGCGAGCCAAGTCCGCGAAGGAGTGACGCGCGACGTGAAAGGACAGCTTGCCGTCCACGTCAGCCATGTCTGCCAGTTTGCGGAGGTACTTGTTCACAAGCGCGTTCTGCTTTCCGATAGCATTCCATGCACCCTTCGGATCGTCTAGGTCCCCCTCCTCCAGCATGGGAAACAGGAAGTCGGTCGAAGCCTTGAGCTTGCCATCACCACGATCCAGGTAGAGCCGCACAATGCGCCGGGCCTGCGCGATGAGCTTCACCGAGGCACGCTTGCCTGTCTTCCCCATCGTGTAGGTCAGCCGTAGTACGCGCTCTTCGTCCTCGGTCACGTCCTCCACGATGTTCTCCACTCTCAGCCGAGCAACATCCGCGAACCGAGCGCCAGCCGTGTAGAGGCTGAACAAGAAGTAGTCCCGAACGCGGGCCAAGAGCGAACCTTCAGGGCCACGCTCGCCAAGGTCTAGGCTCTCCAAGCGTGCGAGTTCTGCTTCGGAGAGCTTATGCCGCTTCGGCCGGTTTGCCTTAGGCGGGGAGTAGGCAAAGAAAGGATCTGCATCCCGTGGTACCACGGCCTCTTTCATCGCGCGACGGAAGTAGGTCCGTAGCACCTTCATGTTGCCTTGGATGGTAGACGCCTTGTTGCCCTTCTCCACCCCGAGGTGGGTCTCGTAGCTACGGAGCAGATCAGGCGTGAGCTTCTCGAACGGGAGCGGTGCACCCGTGAAATCCTCCAGCTTGTTGAGTATGGTGTTCTCCCGCTTGTATCGCCCTACCTGCCCGCGTCGCTCCAACTCACTCGCAAAGGCGCGGGCATAGCGCAGGAAGCACGGCGACGGCTCGGCGGCAGGCTCGTTGGCAACAGCGGCCTTGAGCGCCTCCGCCGTCACAGGCTCTCGCTCCGTCAAGAGGCGGAGCCGTTCGTCTTCGGCTTCCGACAGCCGCCGCTGAATCAGCGCGTTGATCCGATCACTGTGAGGATGCCCCTTCCTGACCTCGCCCTTGCGTTCGTTCCAATAGCGGGGGTGGATGTATACAGCGAGCGAAGCGTAGAGGGAGCGGTGGGTGTCCGAGAACCGCAGCCAGATGGGGGAGTGCCCCTCAGCATTCGCCTTCGCAGTACGCAAGATGGGAGTGACAGTAGCCACGTCAGGAGATGAGGTTGAAAAACGATTGGTGATGGTAAGGGTACGGCTCTAGGTACAGGTATTTTCAATCTACCTTAAACTCAAGGTATAGACAATAAGTATCAAAACCTCATAATTGGCTCACTAAAGGGCATCTTTGCTCTCACCCAGACACCTCTCGATCTTACGAAGTAATCCTCTCGGGCGTACACACTAATCGCCGCACCCTGCACAGGGCGCGGCGTTTTTCGTAGCAGCCGTGCACGGTAGGTCGTGCACCGCATCGCGGTGACTACAAGATCGCCCGCTTCTGTTGAGCGGAGGCGCGGAGAGCGAAGGCACAGGCTCGGTGGTGGACTATGCGAGCGGTGCCTCCGCCTCCGAATTCGTGCGATGGGCGAGGCAGTCTCGCTTCAGCCCTCCTCGTCCCGCCGCAGTCGCAGCTTGCGCGCTGCATAGCCCACGCCGAGGAGCGCGAGCAGTCCTAGCCCCCCATCGACAGGCACCTGCATGGGGTCGCCTGGCAGCGTGGGCACGGCCTCGGCGAGCGGCTCCTCGAACGCGGGCGGCGGGGACGAAGGCGCGGCCCACTGGGGTACGCTCTGCGCAGTAGCGGTTGGCACTAGACAGAGGGCGAGGCCACAGAGACGTAGGCAATTCATGGTCGTGGGCCAGAGAGGCTAGAACGATAGAGATGAGGGTGCGGGCTAGCGCATAAGCGTGAGGCGGTGGCTCACCCGGAGGCCGTCCACGTTGAGCCGGGCGACGTAGACACCGCTGGAGAGGTCGCCCGCGTCCAGCGTCACCTCGTGCCACCCGGCTGCGTGGGTACCGTCCGCGAGCACGCGAATGCGTCGGCCCGTCAGGTCATAGAGCACCACCTGGGCCGGACCCGCCGCCGGCAACCCGTAGCGGATCGTCGTCTGCGCTGCGAACGGGTTCGGGTAGTTGCCTGCGAGCGTCGCCACCTCGGGCAGTACCGGCCCCTCCTCGACCGATACTGCCGAGGCCGCAGCGATGCGGAGCGTGAACCGCTTCGCCGCCGCGAGTCGCGCGACGACCCTCGGGGGCAGGCCTGCTGCCTCCAGCCTGTATTGTTCTTGCGTAGCCGCCTCGGCCTGGCCAGCCAATCCAGCGACCTGATCGAAGGTGTAGGCGTTCGCTGCACCCAAGTCCACCGTCTCGTCGGTTTCGGCATCGTGGAGGGTTACCATCCACCCCTCTGGAATGTGGTCCAGCGCCGGCCAGCGCAGCGTGAACGTGCCGCCCACGTCTCGACCCGCCTCTACCACACGCAAGCCGAGGGGGATCTCGACCGCCTCGTCCTCGGCGAGCACGGGCAACGCGTTGATGACGAGCCCCGTCTCATCGGAGGCTGCGTCCCCGAGCGCGGTCGTGTAGAGTTGGGCGAACGTCGACGCGAGCGGGCTCAGCACGAACGCGTCTGCGGCGTCCAGGCCAGGCCCGGCCGCCTCGCGCAGGCGGACCCAGGCGTGGGCGTCGCCCACGGGCGTCTCCAGCACGAGCCCTACCGTCGGGATCGCGTCGTCCTCCGCCGCCGTGATGCCGTAGAAGGTGCCGCCTGTCGTCTTCGCGCTTTCTGGGATCGAGAACGTCGCAGCGTCGGACTGGGCGCGGGCGAAGAAGCCTTGGAACGGCGCGATGAGTCCGTCGGGGAGCGTCCCCACGGAGCCGTCCCAGACCAGGTACGATGTCGTGGCCGGGCCCCACACGTAGACGGTCTGGTCGAAGCCGCTCCGCGTCGTGAGGTCCCAGTCGATGGGCTCGGCGAACGGGTTGCCGAAGAGGTTCCATCCCTCGTCGTCCGCCGTGGGGCCGTTCTCGGTGTAGCTCACGGTCGGCGCAATGGGACCCGCTGGGGGCACCCCGTCGAAGCTGATCGTCTTGGGGAAGCCCTCGGCCGTGCCGTCGAAGTCGCTGTCGGAAAACACGTAGACGATGTAGCCTTGCGCGGCGGCCGTCTGCTCGCCCTGGCTCGCGGGTGCGGTCCAGCCGACATCGGCGTCCCCAGCGAGGCTCTCGTCGTAGCGGTAGACGTTAGGGGTAGCCACGGGAGCGTCCCCGTTGTAGTCAGCACCCTCGAAGCCCTGCGTCCACAGACCACCAACGAGGTCGTCGAGTGTGGCCGACGAGTCGGGCGAGGCGAGCATGCGCCAGCCCTCGGCTCCGGTCAGCGTCTGCGAGAGAGTGGTGAGCGCCCCCTGCAGGTTGACGATCACCGCGTGCCAGGGCCGCACCGCCGGGGCAAAGTTCGTGACCGCGAACGTGCCATCGCCGTTGTTGAGCGCGTACTGGTGGAAGACCGCGCCCGTGTTGTTGAGGTCCCAGTTCACAACGGTGATGTCGGGGTCCAGGTCACCGTCGATGTCGCCCACGTCCAGCCCTTCGGAGATCCACAACTCGCCGGAGAGGTCGCTGCACGAGAAGGTCGGGACCCCGCCGCTGACGCTCGTGTTGAGGCAGACTCGGTTGAACGCGCCGATCGAGGTCCCGTCGTTTGTGTCGTTGCGGCGCACCCGGTTGGCAAACACAAGGTCGTCCACAAAGCCGTCTCCGTCGAAGTCGGCGGCCCCGACGTCGTTGGAGCCGTTGTTGTCCTGCGTGCTGCCGGAGCTGTCGATCACGTCGGTGCAGGCGAAGGCGAGGCTGTCGCCCTGGGCCCCGCTGTTGATGCACACGCTGTTCGCTTCGCCGAAGACTCCGGCCGAGGAGTTGGTCCAGTTGGCGTAGGCGAGGTCGTCCAGCGCCCCATCGTTGTCGAAGTCCCCGACCGCGACGCGGCGGTTGTAGGTGCCCGGGTCTGGCATCGCGTAGCAATCGAACTGGGGGACGCCGCCCACCGTCCCCGCGTTGAGGCAGTAGACGGCGTTGTCGATGGGGCTGTTGGCGAAGGCGAGGTCGAGGTCCGTGTCGCCGTTGAGGTGCGCGAACGTGACCCCGAGGGCGTCGTCCGAGTCCAGGTCGGTGTCGTCGGTGTAGGTCCGGAAGACCGAGCACGAGAACTGGCCCGCGCCGTCGTTGAGGCACAGGATGTTCCGGTCCCCCTGATCCGCAAACAGGAGGTCGATGTCTAGGTCTCCGTCCAGGTCCCCGGCTTCGACGTCGGTGTATGCCCGGCTTGCCGACCCGGTGTCCCCGTCCGCTTCGGTGAAGACGTCGGTGCACGCGAGGTCGCCGCGCCCATCGCCCAGGCACACCTGGTTTCTTCGGCTGCTGCTGGACCCCACGCTGTTCGCGATGGCGACGTCTGGGAAGCCGTCCGCGTTGAAATCGGCGGTGGCGGCCCGGCTGAGGGTGCCTGTGCCGTCGGCGACGGTGTTGCACGTGTAGACGCCTTCTCCGTCACCGAGGCAGGCCTGGTTGTTCGCGCCTACGTTGGTGAGGAAGATGTCTGCGAAGCCCTGCCCATGGACCGGCATGGCGAACAGCAGGAGAGCCAAAGGCAAGAGCGGCGTCGTGCGTCGAGACATCGTCGTGAAAGGGCTTGGGTGAGGGGCATCGCTTGAGGATGTGCAGGGACGTCTCATCACCGGACAGGGGCGCGCACCAGAGACCACGCCCGGCGGCCGACTAGGGCGCCATACAGCCCGAGTCTGACCGTGCCGGACGTGGTCGTAGCGGCGCTGGTCGATTCAGCACGAGCGACCCGCGCACGCGAGCCGCGCTTTCGCTGTCTCAAGCCGCAGTATGGAGAATTGCCGTGCGGAGCGATCCACAGAAGTGTGATGCCGCCAATGTGTGCTAGGCGCACTGTGCAGCGTGGGACGATAACACGCTCTTTTGCGCCGATTGCGCGCTCTTTTGCACCGGCATCGCCTTTTTGCGCCATTGTGCACGCCGTCGCTTCTATCCCCGCTTCCGGAGAGGTGGTCTGTACCGGTCGCTGCGATATTTTCCCGGGCCTGCTCTCCCGCCGATGGCGTCTCGGCGGAAGCCTGCGGCGCCTCCTCGGCTACCGCGCTTCGTTCGCACCTGGCACGGATCTCATCGCTGCCCCTCCTACCCTCCCGGACTGATCATGCTGCGTAGCCGCGCCGAGGTGCTTCTGGCATGGATGCGGCCAGCGGTTGATCTAGAGAGACGTCGCACACTGCGATTTCGTGCGGTGCGACTTCCTGCGGTGCGACTTCGTGAGGGGGTACTGAGCAAGCTAGCGTCGAGCGGGCGCGCCCTGCTGGCCAGCACCCTGCTCCTCCTCATCGCCGCCGGCGGTGTGGTGCCCGTCCGCGCCCAGATGGCACCGCGGGGCGAGCCGGCCCTGGGCACCATGCTCGACGGCACAGCGCTCCACCGCTGGACGATCCGGGACGGCCTCCCCACGAATAGCCTCACCGGCGTGGCCTACGACGCCGAGGGCTACCTCTGGGTCGCCACCAACGACGGCCTCGTCCGCTACGACGGCGCCCGCATGGTGATCCACACCCGGGCCACGCACCCAGCCCTGCCCGCCAACCGCTTTGCGGGCATCGTCACGGCCCCTGACGGCGCGCTCTGGTTTCACTCGGACGGTCGCTACTTCGTCCGCTACGCCGACGGCGCGTTCACCGTGCTTCCTCCCACGCTCGGGGTGGACCGGGAGTCTAGCCTACGGCGAACGCCGGACGCGCTCTGGATCGTCGGGGGCGACGCGCTCCGGCTCATCCACGGGGCCGATGTGCTCCGGGTACCTGCCACGATCCTGCCCCACGCCACGTTCGACGTCGTGCGTGACCTCGACCGGCGGCTCTGGGTCGCCACCCGCGACGGCGGCATCTACGTCTTCCCTCCGGACGCGTACACGAGCGCAGACGGTAGCACGCCGTCGATGGACGTGGCACCAGAGCGCATCCTGGGCGTGGACGACGGCCTCCCATCCCTCGACGTCCGGGAACTCGCCGTGGGGCCCGGTGGGACCGTCTGGGCGGCCACGGCTGCAGGCCTCGTGGCCTTGTCGCCCACCGCTCCTTCAGAGACGTGGCTGCCAGGCCGCCCGCTGCTCGAAGTGGCCCACGATGCCTACGGTCGCACCTGGGTCGTCGCCGAAGGGCAAGACGATACGGACCGCCGGGTTTGGCGCATCGAGGGCCGCACCGCAACGCCGTTCTTGGGCGATGCGCGGTTCAGCTTCCAGGGTACCTTTTGGAAAGGCGACGACAACGAGCTCTGGATGGTGTGGAGCGCCGAGCAGGACGGCCAGGCCCACCTCTACCGCTTGAGCGCCGAGGGCGTCCCGACGCTTGCCGTCACGCTCCCAGGCCAGATCGTTGAGGTCGCGCCCAGTGCGGACGGGCTGCTCTGGCTTGCGACGACGAGCGGCCTCTACCACGTCCGGCAGCAGCCTATCCAGGCCGTCCCCTTTGGCGCCTATAGTGCCACCTACGGACTCACGGAACGCACGGACGGCTCGGTCTGGGCAGCGATCGTCGGCCCCGGCGGCCCTGCCCGCATCAGCCCCGACCTCACGGCGACGCGCCTCCCGGCCACACTCGGGTATGCGACGGTCCTCTACGAGACGCGGGACGGGACCCTATGGGGCGGTAGCCGCTTCTGCCGCTTTGAAGGCACCATCTGCCGTCCCGTCGCGGTCGGTCCAGACCGCGAGACTCTGCATGGCGTGTACGCCCTCTTCGAGGACCGTAGCGGCTGGCTGTGGGTAAGCGCCCGCGGCGAGCTCTGGCGGGGACGAGCGGACCTTCCTCCGCTGCAGTGGCGCTCGTTCTCTGTGGTCGATGAGCTGCCACATGATCACATTCAGGTGTTCTACGAGACCGTCGACGGCGCCCTGCTCCTCGGCACCGACGGGAAGGGCCTGCTCCGGGTTACCTCACCCCTCGACGCCGATACCCTCGCCTTCGAGGTCCTCAGCGAAGACGAGGGCCTCGCCTCGAACCACGTTCGCGACCTGCACGAAGACGACGAGGGGCTACTCTGGATCGCGACCGAGGACCGGGGGCTCTGCCGCCTTGATCGCCAAGGGGCCGTCTCCCTGCACGGGGGGGCCCTGGACTGCCTCGGCCAAGACGACGGGCTCCACTCGAACTCGCTCCACCGGATCCTCGACGACGACCACGGGCGGCTCTGGATGAACAGCAACCAGGGCCTCTTCTGGGTGGCCCGCGCTGACCTCGACGCCTGGGCGCGGGGCGAGGTCAGCACCGTGCCGTCGGTAGCCTATGGGGAAATCGACGGCCTGCCTGCGCGGGAGGGCAACGGTGGCGTACAGCAGGCCGGGCTCCGCGCCCGCGACGGCCGCCTCTGGTTTCCGACTATGGGCGGGATCGCCGTCGTGGACCCGGCCGCGATCACGCCGCCGTCCCTGCCCACGTCGCTCATCGAAACCATCCGCACGGGCGACCGCACGCTTTCGGTCGGCGCCAGCGAAGCGGTCGTGCTACCGCCCGCCGAGCGCGACCTCCGTGTCACGTTCACCGCGCCGACCTTCCTCCGCGCACAGAGCATCCGCTTCCAGTACCGCCTCGTCGGCCACCGCGACGCCTGGGAGGAAGCGACGGCCGCGCGCGAGGCTGTCTACACGAACCTCCCGCCGGGCCGCTACACCTTCGAGGTACGCGCCGGGGCTGGCGGAGCCTGGAGTTCGCCCGTTGCCCTCCCCGTGCACCAGCGCGCCTCCTGGCACGAGACCCTGTGGTTTAGCCTTGCCCTCGGCCTCGGCTTGCTTGGGCTCGTCTATGGGCTCGTGGACCATCGGCTGCGCCGGGCGGCACGCCGCGCCCGCGACCTCGAAGCGGCCGTGGACGCACAAACCGAGACGCTCCGCCGCCAGAACACCCAACTCGAACAGCAGACCGCCGAGCTCGAACAGGCGGCCGAGCTCAAGACGCGCTTCCTCGCCAGCATCTCGCACGAGTTTCGCACGCCGCTCACGCTCACCTTCGGCCCTATCGAGGACCTGCTCCGCGGCGAATACGACTCCGTCGCGGAGGCGCGGCCTCACTTTGCGCGCGCGCGCAGCAACGGCCGTCGCCTCCTGCGCCTCATCAACCAGTTGCTCGACCTGTCGCGACTCGGCGCCGGGGCCATCACACTCAACCCAACGGCCCAGCCCAACGACCTTGGCGTCCATGTCCGCCACCTCGCGGCGCTCTTCGCCACGCATGCCGCGCAACGTGGGGTCGCGCTCCACACGGTTGTCGCCGCGCATCCCTTCACGCGCGAGTTCGATGCCGACGTGCTCGACAAGATCGTCGTCAACCTGCTCTCCAACGCATTCAAGTTCACGCCAGCAGGCGGCACGGTACGGGTCGCGCTGGAGGCCGAGGGCGACGTGGCAGTGTTGATCGTCGAGGACACGGGCCTGGGCATCGCACCCGAGGACCAGGTGCGGGTGTTCGAGCGGTTCTACCAGGTCGAAAGCGGGCCTACGCGCTCGCACGACGGGTCCGGCGTGGGGCTCGCCCTGGTGCGTGAACTCGCCGACCTGCACGGCGGCACGGTCGCTGTGGAGAGTCAGCTGGACGAGGGCGCGCGATTTACGGTGCGGCTTCCCGGCCTCGCCCGGCCCTCCGTGTCGCAGCCTTCCGGGGACGCCTTGCCCGGAGCCACTCCAACCGTATCTCGCTCGCTTTCCTCGTTGGACGCTTCCCTTGACGACGCTTCTCTCGAAGACGCTGCTCCCCTTCCCGAGCCTGCGATGACCTCCGCAGACGCGCTCCCGGGGACACCTAGGCCGTTGGTACTCGTCGTGGAAGACAACGCGGACATGCGGGCCTACCTCGGCGCGCAGCTCGGCCGCTATGCTCGCGTCGAGACCGCTGCCGACGGGGCCGACGGTATCGAGCGGGCGCGCTCCATCGTCCCTGACCTCGTGGTGACCGACGTGATGATGCCGCGTGTCGATGGGCTCGCGCTTTGCGCCACGCTGAAGGGCGACACCCGGACGAGTCACATTCCCGTCCTCCTACTTTCGGCGCGAGCGGACGTGGAGAGCCGCATCGCAGGGTATGACCTCGGTGCGGACGCGTACCTCGCCAAACCCTTCCACGCCGCAGAGCTACGCGCGCAGGTGATGGGCCTCCTGCGCGAGCGCGCCCGGCTCCAAGCCCGGTTTGCAGCGATGCGACGACGCGCCATGGGCCCTCCTGTCAAGACGAGTCCGATTCCTGCCCCAACGACACACGCCGCTGCAGAGCCTGCCGCCCAGTCGTCGCTTCCGCCTCGCGAAGCAGCCTTCCTCGCCGATCTGGAGGCCGCCATCGCAGACGGGCTCGACGACCCGGCCTTCAACACCGAGCGGTTGGCTGGAGTGCTCGCATTGAGCCGGCGTCAGCTCCAACGCAAGCTGAACGCACTCACCGGCGACTCCCCTGGCGGCCTCATCCGCGAGGCTCGCCTCGACCGCGCCGCGACGCTCCTTGCAGCTGGGGAACTGAGCGTGAAGGAAGTCGCGGCGGCCGTGGGGTTTCGGAGCAACTCTGCCTTCGGTCGCGCTTTCCGCGAGCGGCACGGGGCGACCCCGTCGGCTTATTCTCGCGTCCTCGCTGCCAAGTAAAGCGCCGGACCGCTGATACACCCCACCGCACGTCCGAGAAGCCGCGGCAGCCCCGATCTAGTTAGTTCGGGCGCGTCTGGGGACCGAGAGGGCACCTGGCGGCTCGTTGAACACCTGAGTGCGAAGCCGGTGACGATTCGCTGGCGCCCGGCGATGACGTACCCGTGACTCCAGCATCTATGGGCGGACTCGTCCGGCGTGACCGCAAGCACTCCGTAAAGCCTACCACGGCTATCCTGCCCAGCGCCACGTACTGACGGCACCTCTCTAGGGCACCCGCAAGCAAAGACGGCTCTCGTCCTACGCCTCGCCTTCAGGGTTCTAGGCAATTTTCTGTCTTTTGACTAAACTCCCCCGGCTGCTGCCATGCAGCAGACGATTCCTCGGCCAGGCCTCTCACGACAGCCGGGCCGCGCAGATTGATCGAAGCCCATCGGGGGATCACAGCATCCAGTGCCGGACCCAAACTTTGGGCAGGCCTTGGTCAATCAGGGGGCTACGCACGTTGCCCTTGACCGAGTGGCACAGCTCGGCGAACGCAGTGAACCGGGACAGCAACCGCTCCAGGCTGGGATCTACGTAGGCCGCTAGCGAAGCAGGAATCAGCACAAACCCCAAGACCGCTCAAGCGCTAGGCATACACCCCCAACTATGTCAGATTATTCAACCCCTGCAAAAGACAGAGTACCCTTCGTACAGAAAGCCGCTTTTGGGTCGGGCCACCTGGTAAACAACCTAATGCCAGGAGCTCTATCTGTTTTCATGTTCTTTCTCCTCACGGCTTTCGGGATGGATCCGTTCCTTGCAGGGTTACTCGGCGGCTTACCAAGGTTAATTGACGCCATATCTGACCCTGTTATGGGGTACATCTCCGATAACACAAACACACGCTGGGGAAGGCGCAGGCCCTACATATTTATTGGCGCAATCCTTACTGGTCTTTTATTTATTCTCCTTTGGCAAATGGATGAAAGTAATTCTCAGGATTATAATTTTTGGTACTTCTTAACAGTCTCAGCTGTATTCATCCTAGCAAACACTGCTTTCTCCACACCACTTATTGGTCTTGGATATGAGATGACTTCAGACTACAACGAGCGGACCCGACTCATGGGTCTAGCTAATACGGTTGGCCAGGTTGCCTGGATGATTGTCCCTTGGTTTTGGGTCCTAATTGCCGACGAGAATCTCTTTGCCACTCAGGCAGAGGGTGTACGAACGCTTTCTATTATCGTCGGCGTGATCGCTATAATCTTCGGCGTCTTACCTGCAATCTTCTGCAAAGGTATTGACTCAAGTCGAATTGAGAACCGCCAGGAAATATCGCTGAGCAACCTCGCCAATATTTTCAAAAGTCTATTCAAAGGAATGGTCGAGGTTTTTAGACACAAGCCTTTCCTAAAGTTGTGCGGCGCTACATTCTTAGTCTTTAATGGATTTCAGATAGTTGCCTCTTTTAGCTTCTTTATTATTCTTTTCTATTTGTTCAACGGCGACTACGCAGCTGCTGGGACCTGGCCAGCCTGGTTCTCTACGATTCTCGCAGGCATTACCGCTTTCTTTGTAATCCCGATCGTGTCTTGGATGGCAAGCAAATGGGGCAAGAAGAATGCCTTCATTATCGCCACGGCGCTTTCGATCGTCGGCTATGTTGTAAAGTGGTGGGGGTTTAACCCTGAGAATCCGTTCCTCATGTTTTTCCCACTTCCGCTTATGGCGTTCGGCCTCGGCTGTCTGTTCACGCTGATGATGAGCATGACCGCCGATGTTTGCGATCTAGACGAACTAGAGAATGGGATGCCCCGCAAAGAAGGCACCTTTGGCGCGATTTACTGGTGGACCGTCAAGCTAGGACAGGCCCTCGCCCTCATTGTCGGAGGAGCCGTACTCGGCTGGGTAGGGTTTGATGGAAACGCCGCTACCCAATCTGTAGAAACCATGACCCAGTTGCGAATCGCAGACATTGTTATCCCCGCCGTGACTGCTGCCTTGGCCATCGTGGTCATGTGGAATTATGACCTAAGCGAAGAAAAAGCGAGGGGGATAAAAACAGAACTGGAAGAGCGGAGAGGGTCACTGTAGTCCATCCTGACGTTTTATTTGCACGAAGTGGAAACGACCATGTCAGCAAAAGCCGTAATCATCGTAGTGGGGATTGTCCTCATAGGCATGTCCGTCCTCAGCAGCCAGGGCCGAAAGGGCGCAGTCGCCCAGCTTATCAGCCCCAAGGTGGGCATCCCACTGGGGGTCCTTGGCGTGTTGATGGTCCTATTTGGGAGCTACACCTCCGACATTGCGCATGTGAGCAGCCAGATGGAGAACGTCTCGATGGGCAACCGAGTCGAGATCGAGGGCCCTGTTGCTTCGGTCACGGTCACCTCGCCAGTCGAAGCAGACTCTGTCGACTGTAGGATCCTGTCCACGGGCGTGTACCCAGAGGGGCATGAGCAGGACATCTGGGTCGTAATGAAGCCCTCCGACGAGAAGTACTACCCCCAATCCGATCACACGAATACGTCCTACAAACGAGATGGCAAATGGCAGGTGGTTACTCGATTCGGAGGCGACTACCAAGAACGATATGAGCTCATTGCCTACGAGACCGACGAATCAGCCTCACAGTTCTTCAGCACGACTATCGAAAGCTGGAAGCGTCAGGAATCTTATCCTGGGCTTGAGGACGCCGACATGCCTGAGGGGGCGACGGAGGTAGACAGAGTGAATGTGTACCTGGGCAAGAACTGTCGGGGCGTCTTCTAGCGGACCTGTTCCAGTCGCGTCGGACGCAACGAGGAGGCTTAGAAACGATGAGGCTCGGGCAAGAGGCCGAGATCTAAGCTCAGCAGACGGCGATCTAAGCTCAGCGGACGGCGATCTAAGCTCAGCGGACGGCGATCTAAGCTCAGCGGACGGCGCAGGCGCGGCGTTTCTCCTTGCCACCGGGGACGGTGTATACCGCCGTGCATGATAGACGCCTCGCACCCTCACCTCGTGCGTCGTCTCTCACGCACCTCGGCGGGTAACTGCCACTAGCGAGCGCCTGCCTCTGCAGCAGGCTTCACGGTGGCCCGGCCGACGCCCTGGAAACGCTTCCCTTCACGCTTGGCGAACCAACTCCTTCGCGGTACATTGGGGTATCCCTGAAAAGGTTTTCATCGTTTCCCCTAGTCCTGCCGCGCAGTGTCGATGTCCGGAGCCTCTCCCACCCCGTCGTCTTCTCCTCCCTCGTCGATGGACGTCAATCGTCTCTACGTCACCCGCGTTGCCCTGACCGTCGCGCTCGGCGGCTTTCTGATGGGCTTCGACGCCTCGGTCATCTCCGGCGTCGTGGGCTTCATCGAGACGGAGTTCAGCCTCACGAAGGCGCAGTTGGGCTTCTCCGTGGCTTCGCTCACGCTCACCTCCACGCTCGCGATGATGCTCGCGGGCCCGCTGGCCGACCGCTTCGGACGCAAGCCGATTCTTTTCGCGGCCGCCATTCTCTATGCCATATCAGCGATCGGTTCAGCGCTCGCGCCCTCGTTTGCAACCCTCGTGATCGCTCGCATGATCGGCGGCATCGGGGTGGGAGCGTCCCTCATCATCGCGCCGATGTACATCGCCGAGCTCGCGCCGCCGCACATGCGCGGCCAGATGGTGTCGTTCAACCAGCTCAACATCGTGATCGGCATCACGGTGGCGTTCTTCACGAACTACCTCATCCTTCAGCTCGCCGACTCGTCGGCCGGCTGGGCGCTGTCGCTCGGGATCGCAGGCAACGAGTGGCGCTGGATGTTGGGCCTAGAGATGCTACCAGCCATCCTCTACTTCTTCGGCCTCTTCTTCGTCCCCTCCAGCCCGCGCTGGCTGCTGATGCAGGGCCGGCGCGACGAAGCACTACCCGTCATGCAAATGGCCATCGGCAACGTGGCCGCCATCCAGGAACTCGATGAGATCCAGGAGAGCATGTCCGAGGATCGGGAAGGGCGGGCCGAGGCCCTGGCGGAGGTCCAGCGGCGCCTCGCAGCAGGAGACTCGCTGCTGCGCATTCGGGTCGGTCAGCTTGTGAACCGGCTCGGCCAGTTGTTCTCGCCCTCACTCCGGCTCGTGCTGACGATCGGCATCGTGATCGGCGTGATCCAGCAGGCGACCGGCATCAATGCCGTGTTTTTCTACGCTCCGACCATCTTCGAGCAGTCCGGCATTGGAACGGATGCGGCGTTCGTGCAGGCCATCCTCGTGGGCGTGATCAACCTGGTGTTTACGCTTCTCGCCATCATGGTGATCGATCGGCTTGGCCGCCGCCCCCTGCTCATCGGCGGGCTCGTCGGAATCACGCTGTCCATGTGCCTCCTCGCCTACGGCTTTGGTCAGGCGACCTACACGCTCACGCCCGCCGCCACAGAAATTGTCGAGGATGCGAGCCTGGCCCCAAGCATCGCGCCGCTGATCGGCCAGACCTACGAGAGCGACGTGGCATTTAAGGCGGCACTCACCGAGGCCATCGGGCGCGAGGAAGCAACCCGCTACGAGTCCGAGTTCCTCACCGACGCCGTTGCTCTGAGCCCGATGCTGATCCTGATTGGCATCCTCGGATTCGTGGCCTCCTTCGCGATGTCGCTCGGCCCAGTCATGTGGGTGCTCTTCTCCGAGTTGTTTCCTGCCTGGATTCGCGGCATAGCCATCTCGTTCGTCGGCTTTATCAACTCTATCGTGAGCTACACCGTGCAGCAGATCTTTCCCGTCGAGTTAGCTGCGCTCGGGGCTGCGACCACGTTTGCCATCTTCGGGGTCATCGCGTTGCTCGGGCTCGTGTTCGTGTACTTCGTGGTGCCAGAAACAAAGGGCAAGTCACTCGAAGAACTCGAGGCCGAGTTGGTCCGGTAGTCGCTGCTTTCTGTCTGACCCGCGCGAGGCGACCGCCCCCGACGGTCCCTCGCGCGGTGCGTCTCGCCTCGTGAGCGCGGTTGCGCTCCGACTCCCTTCTATGCGTTCTCGTCTCCTCCTCGTGCTCGTTCTTCCTGTGGCGCTTTTTGCGGCGTGCGGCACGCCTGGCCTGCCCGCACCCAACCCCCTCTTCGAAGGCCCTCCCGTGGTGAAGGCCGTGCAGACCGACGGGCGCTACCAGCTCACCGTGGACGGCGCACCGTTCTTCGTCAACGGCGCAGGGTTGGAGTTCGGCGATATCGACCGGCTGGCCTCGCACGGGGCGAACTCGTTCCGCACGTGGCGCATGGACAACGGGCGCAACACCGCCGAGGAGATCCTCGACCGCGCCTTCGGGGCGGGCCTGATGGTGACGATGGGCCTCGAAATCGCTCGCGAGCGCGAAGGCGAGGGCCGCGGCATCTTCGGCTTCGACTACGACGACGAGGCGGCCGTCGCTGAGCAACTCGAACGCATCCGCGGCGAGGTGGAGCGCCTCAAGGACCACCCGGCGCTGCTCATGTGGGGCATCGGCAACGAGCTCAACCTCGGCGCGACCAACCCGAAGGTGTGGGACGCCGTCGGTGGCATCGCCGCGATGATCGAGGAGGTGGACCCGAACCACCCGACCACGACCATGCTGGCGGGCCTGAGCAAAGACCTCGCCACCGAGATCAAGACCCGCGCCCCGGCGCTCGACATCCTCTCGGTCCAGTTCTATGGCGCCATCGGCGAGCTGCCGCGCTACATCGAGGAGTCCGGCTGGGACGGCCCGCTCATGGTCACCGAGTGGGGCGCGACGGGCCACTGGGAAGTCGCCACAACGCCCTGGGGCGCGCCCATCGAGAACAACAGCACCGTCAAGGCCGACCTCTACGGCGAGCGCTACCGCACCGCCATCGCCACCGACACGACGCAGATCCTAGGATCCTACGTCTTCCTCTGGGGCCAGAAGCAGGAGCGCACCCCGACGTGGTACGGCATGTTCATGCCGAGCGGCGAGAAGACCGAGTCCGTGGACGTGATGCAGCAGATCTGGACCGGCGCGTGGCCTGAGAACCGCGCCCCGCGCCTGGCGTCGTTCACCTTCGACGGGCGGACCGCCGAGGACGGGATCACCATGCAGGCTGGGCAGTCGTATGAAGCCGCGGTCGCCGTCACCGACCCGGACGACGATTCTCTGCGCTACGAGTGGCAGGTGCTCGCCGAGAGCCAAGCCATCAGCGAAGGCGGCGACGACGAGGACGTACCGCCCGCCATCCTGGACATCATCGGCGGCGAGGGCACTTCGGTGACCGTGACGGCTCCGGCCGAGCCCGGGGCCTACCGACTATTTGTAAACATTTATGACCAGCAAGGAAGCGCCGCTCATGCCAACATCCCGTTCCTCGTCGAAGGCACCTAGCACCCCCGCGCTCGAAGACCAGGAACGCGGTCCTCACTGGCGGACGCTGCTGCTGCCGGACGCGCCCGCTGCCGCCGTGCGCGTTGGTGGAGCCGCGCTCCACCCCTCCGATGACCCGGTCACCGGTGCGTTTGTGGAGCGCGACGGCGAGACGTGGTACCACATCGCTCACGTCGACAAGATGCGGCCGTTCTTTATGTCGCTCGTGAGCTCGAGCGACCACTGGACGTTCGTCTCCTCGACGGGCGCGCTCACAGCCGGGCGCCGCAGCCCGGACTTTGGGCTCTTTCCCTACGTCACCGTGGACAAGATCCACGACGCGCGCAACACGACCGGCGGCGCGACGCTGCTGCGCGTCGCTCAGGATGCCAGCGGCGACGGCCAGCCGACGTGGGCGCTCTGGGAGCCGTTCTCGAATCGCTACGCGGGCCTCTACCGCACGCGCCGCTCGCTCTACAAGTCGCTCCACGGGGACCGCCTCTGCTTCGAGGAGGTCAACGACGACCTCGGCCTCACCGTCGCCACGACGTGGGCGACGAGCGAGCGCTACGGCTTCGTCCGCCGCACCGTGCTCACCCATCATGGCGATGCTCCGGTTCGCGTGCAGGTGCTCGACGGCCTGCGCAACCTCATGCCCTACGGCGTCAGCCGGCCCATGCAGAGCGAGCGCAGCGTCCTCGCCGACGCCTACAAACGCAACGAACTCGACCCGGGCTCCGGTCTCGGGATGATCACGCTCTCGGCGCAGCCCGTGGACCGCGCCGAGCCCAGCGAGTCGCTCATGGCGACGACCGTCTGGCAAGCCGGCCTCGCGCCCGACCTCCATCTCCTCTCGACGCGCCAGCTCGACGCCTTCCGGTCGGGCCAGGCTCTCCGCCCCGAGCGCGACGTGCGCGCCGAGCGCGGGGCCTACTTTGTCCACGCGACGCTCGACCTCGCCCCGAGCGACGCCCAGCACTGGATGCTGGTCGCCGATATCGAACAGGACACCGCCGACGCCGTCGCGCTCATCGACCAACTGGGCGATCCTGCGGCGTTGCAGCAGGCCGTTCTGGACGACGTAGCTGCCGGTACGGCCCGGCTGCGCGAGTTCGTGGCGGCAGCCGATGGTCTCCAGGCGTCGGCGGACCGTATGATCGCCACGCGGCAGTTCTCGAACACGCTGTTCAACATCATGCGCGGCGGTGTCTTCGACGAGGGCTATCGCATCTACCGCGTCGACCTGATCGCGCACGTGCGGACGCACCACCGGCCGCTCGCCGACCACGCGTTCCTCGCCGCGCTCCCCGACGCGATCACGGTGCAAGACCTCCGCGCTCTCCTCGACGAGCAGCAGGACCTCGACCCAGACCTGGAGCGGCTGTGCCGGCAGTACCTCCCCCTCAGCTTCAGCCGCCGCCACGGCGACCCGAGCCGCCCCTGGAACTTCTTCTCCATCGACCTCCGCGCCGAAGACGGCAGCGTCAAGCGTGGCTTCCAGGGCAACTGGCGCGACCTCTTCCAGAACTGGGAAGCACTCGGGCGCTCGTTCCCGGCCTTCGCTGAGGGCATGGTCGCGACCTTCCTCAACGCTTCCACCGCCGACGGCTACAACCCGTACCGCATCTCCCACAACGGCATCGACTGGGAGGTCATCGAGCCCGACGACGAGTGGTCGTACATCGGCTACTGGGGCGACCACCAGCTGATTTACCTCCTGCACCTGCTCGAACTCGTCCACGAGCATGAGCCCGAACGCCTCAGCAAGCGGCTCAACGCGAGGCTGTTCACCTACGCGAACGTCCCCTACCGCATCTGCTCGTACGCCGACCTCCTCGCCGACCCGCGCGACACCATCAGCTACGACCACGACGAGCACGGCCGCATTGAGCAACGCGTCGCTGCGGTCGGGGCCGATGGCAAGCTCCTCTACACGGGCGACGCCATCGCGCGCGCGACGCTCGCCGAGAAGCTGCTCGTCCCGCTGCTCGCCAAGCTCTCCAACTTCGTGGCGGGCGGCGGCATCTGGATGAACACGCAGCGCCCGGAGTGGAACGACGCCAACAACGCACTCGTCGGCTACGGCATCTCGATGGTGACGCTGCACGAGCTGCGACGCTACCTCGACCTCATCCAGGCGATCTTCGCCGACGCCGACGGTCCGGTCACGCTCGCCGAGGAAGTCGCCGACTTCACCGACGCCGTCGCCGCGGCCTTCGCTGGCTTCGACGCCGAGGCCCCGCTCACCGACGCCACGCGCAAGGACCTGCTCGACGCGCTCGGGCAGGCAGGCGAAGCTTACCGCTCACGCCTCTACGCCGACGGCCTCTCGGGAGACACACGCACGGCAGAGCCCGCTGCGGTGCTAGCGTTCTTCGACGACGTGCGCCGCGCCGTGGACGCCACACTCCGCGACGCCCGGCGCGAGGACGACGGCCTGGCGAATGCCTACAACCTGCTCGTCATCCCCCCGGAGGGCATTGACGCGGACGGCGTGGGCGTGAAGACGCTCTACCCGATGCTCGAAGGGCAGGTCGCTGCGCTCGGCGCGGGCGTGCTCGATCCCGAGGCGCTTCTCGGCGTCATCGAGGCTATGCGCACGAGCGACCTCTATCGGCCGGACCAGCACACCTACCGCCTCTATCCCGACCGCGACCTGCCGGGCTTCCTCGCCAAGAACAATGTCGCTGATGATGCCGTGGCCGCCTCGCCGCTGCTGCAACAGTTGCTCGCCGACGGCAACGAGCGTTTCGTCGTGCGCGACGTGCGCGGGGGCGTCCACTTCAATGGCACGTTCCGCAACCGCGCCAACGCCGCGGACGCCCTCGACGACCTCGCGGCCGACTACCCGGACGCCGTCGCCGCCGAGCGCACCGCGCTGATCGACCTGTTCGACACGCACTTCGACCACCCCGCCTACACGGGTCGCTCGGGCACGTTCTTCGGCTACGAGGGCTTGGGCAGCATCTACTGGCACATGGTGTCGAAACTCGTCGTGGCTGCGCAGCGGACGTTCCTCCGTGCGCACGAGTCGGGTGCGGACGCCGAGACGCTCCGGAAGCTCGCCGAGGGCTACCACGACCTGCGCGGCGGGCTCGGGCTCAACAAGTCGCCGCTCGAATACGGTGCGTTCCCGACCGATCCCTACTCGCACTCGCCCGGCACCGGCGGGGCCAAGCAGCCCGGCATGACAGGCATGGTGAAGGAGGACCTGATCTGGCGCTGGGGCGAGCTCGGCGTTTTCGTCGAGCACGGGCGGCTCCACTTCGAGCCGCAGCTCCTCCGCCCCGACGAGTTCTTCGACGCCCCGGCGATGTTCGCCTACGTGGACCTCGACAACACACCGCAGACGCTCGACGTGCCCTCGGGCGCGATGGCGTTCACCTACGCGCAGGTGCCCGTAGTCTACCGGCGTGCCTCCTCGCCTCGCATCGAGGTCGTGCGGTCGGCCACCGAGAGCATTGCCGTTGAGGGCGCCTCGCTGCCGGCCGACGTGAGTGCCGAGGTGTTCGACCGCACGGGCACCATCGCCCGGATCGTGGTGGACGTGGTGCTGTAGAACCCGGACGCTCCGGCGTAAAAAAAGCCCCCGGCCGCGTGGTGCGGCCGGGGGCGTTTTCGTTCTGGCTGGGTGGGGTAGACCCGAACCGTTCAGGGCAGGGAGGCGACGTGAGCCTAGTTCTGCGAGAACGGGTAGATGTCCGCGAGCATACCCTGGAGCTTGGTGCGACCGCGGTTGATGCGGCTCTTCACCGTGCCCATCGGGAGGCCCGTGATGTCGGCGATCTCCTCGTAGGAGAGCTGCTGCACATCGCGCAGCACGACGACCTCGCGGAACTTGTCGGGAAGCTCGCTCAGGGCCGCCATGATGTGCTGGTCCTGGAAGTCACGCTCCGCGTCGATGTCGGCGGCGTAGGTGTCGTCGGGGATTTCGAGTTCGTACTCCTCCCCGTCGCGGCTCTGCGCCTGCAGCGAGCGCGTGCGGCGGCGCTTGCGCTTGCGGTACTCAGAGCGCGCGAGGTTGCCCGCGATCGTGTAGAGCCACGTCGAGAAGCGCGCGACCGGCTGGTAGGAGTGACGGTTGCGGTAGACGCGGAGGAAGGTCTCCTGGAGGAGGTCTTCCACGCGGCGCATGTCCTTGGTGAACCGATAGAGGTACTGCGAGAGGCGCTCCGAGTAGCGGCCCACGAGGAGGTCGAAGGCCTCCACGGTGCCCTGCTGGAAGAGCTTCATCAACTCCTCGTCGGTCATTTCGGTGAGGACGGCGCGGCGCTGTGCGGGCGTGTGTCGCTGCGGGCGGCGGCGCGACGTCTCAGAGGTCGTACGGATGGTGGGAATAGCCACGTCGGTGATGGTTGGCGAACGAAAACGTGTGGCGCAATGAACGCGCACGGGTTGATGACTAGTGTTTGAACAACAACTAAGCCGGGTCGACAAGTCCTGTCAGATTGGCGGAATCATTCACGGAACATACGTCAGGCCGCTGACATTTCGGAGTGTTGTGCATTAAAATACGGCTGAATACGAGTATGGATGCCCGCAGGAGCTTCAGTCTTACGGATCGCGCGTGCAGATTCGGCAACGGGGCGTGTGCAGCGGAAGAGACACTGAGACAGAGAGTGCCGACGCTGCAACTGGTGCGTGCCATTCTGTCTGTCAGCCCGGTGCGTCAGAAACGGGTTCTGCGAGGAGCACGCCGAGGTTAGCGGGAGAGAGCCGCCGCGGCGGATGCGCAGAGCTAAACAGCGTGGCGCTTGCCTCCCCTACGAGTGTGACCGTCTCGCTTTCGACGAGGAGGCCGGTGCCCTCGGGAAGGCCGACCACACGGCGCGCCGGGTTGGCGATCACAAACTCGGCGATGCGCTCGGAGCGGGTCTCACCGCCGTGGTTTGGGATCGGGGCGTCGGTGAAGTGCGGATTGATCTGGAAAGGAACAAGGTTGAGCGCGGCAAAGCTTGCAGGCTCTACGATGGGCATGTCGTTCGTCGTCGAGAGCGTCGGGCAGGCCACGTTGGCCCCGGCGCTCCAGCCGACATACGGCGTCCCGTCTAATACCCGCGAGGCAATCTCTGTGACGAGACCATGCCGGTGCAGGTGCGCGACGAGATGAAAGGTGTTGCCACCTCCCACGACAATCGCTTCCGCGCCATGGACCGCCCCGATGGGATCGGGGCACTCATGAACACTGTCGAGTGCATAGCCGAGATCGGCGAAGCGCTCTCGGACACGCGCACTGTAGTCATCGAACGAGATGCGGACGCCTGCGAACGGGACGAACAGCACGTGCTGCACGGTATCTCCGAGGAAGGCGCGAATCGCATCGGCAGGCCAACTCAGGAACGGCTCACCCGGGAGGGTCGAGTTGCTGAGCAGCAAGAGGCGTCGAGACACAGTGGAAACGCGGGAGAGAAGGGACAAGCAACATAGGGACTTACCCTATGCCTCGCAAGTGAACGATATGAACGTTTTGGATGTTTTCCAAATTAAAACGTTCAATCCGTCCAGAGCTATCCTCTCCCTCGACAAGAAGAAGGTCGCATCCAGGAAGCCTTCTGTTAGCGCCAGCCTTCTGTTAGCGCCAGCGCTGCCCCGCAGCTCGATGCGCCCGTGCCGCCTCTGCCTCAACCGCCCCCGAGGCTGATCACTCCCAGGAGCTTTGCGACAGCTTGTGCATGCCGGATCACATCGGCCTCGCCCTCCTGGAACTCGCCGCGGCGCTCGCAGCCCGCGCTCTCACCGTCCAGCAGATAGCGGATGCAATCGCCTTCGGCGCTGTAGTAGACGCGCTTCGAGCCCTCGCCGTAGTCGTAGTAGAGAAACATCGGCATTCCGTCGTCGTCGAGCAGGACTTCTGTCCGGGTTTGGAAGGCGGCGGTCTGATCCTTCATCACGACGAGGTGCGGCACCGGCCGTTGATTCTCGTGGAGCGCGTAGGTGAGCGTGAACTCCTGCCGGTAGATCCCAACGGCCGGGTAGTCGCGCGCGTCCGGGTTGTTGACGACCTGGAACTGGTAGAACCCTTCCGCTTCCGTGTTTTCGGTGACGCCGTAGTAGCGGTCGCGGATTTCCTGGATGCGCGTGTCTTGCGCATGCACGACAGGGACAGCAAATAGGAGAAGGAAGAGAACAGACAGCAAACGCATGGGAGACGGGGGTGACGGCGAGAACACGGAGGCGGGCGACATGCAAGGTCTTCGTGCAGGATCGCTCGCTTCGGTACGCGCAGCCGCTCGGCGAAAGGGCGCACGGGCCGTGAGGTGTCGACGTGGGCGGGTGTGGGCGTCCTTCTCTCTGCTCTACTCTTGCTATTCGCGCAGCCCGTGCTTCTCAGCCCAGGCTTCGAGGTCGGCGCGCGCTTCGTCGGAGAGCGTGGGCGTGGTCACGTCGAGGGTGACGTAGAGATCGCCGGTGGCCGCAGCCGTTTCGACACCCTGGCCGCGGAGGCGGAGGCGGTGGCCTGGCTGCGTCCCACTTGGCACACGCAGCTTGATCGCCTTGCCGTAGGCCGTTTCAATACGGCGCTCTGTGCCGAGCATGGCCTCGATGCTCGTGATTGGCTCGGCGACGTGGAGGTCGTTGCCCTCGCGGCGGAAGCGGGGCGAGGCTGCCACGCCGAACGTGATGAAGAGGTCGCCGCGCTGGCCGGTGGTGTCGGGGGTGCCGCGGCCACGCAGGCGGATCTTAGTACCGTCGGCGACGCCTTGCGGGATCGTGAGCCGGACCGTCTCGCCACCGGGCAGCGTGACCTCGCGCTTGCCGCCCGCGAGCGCCTCATCGAACGTGAGGCGCATGCGCGTCTCGGTGGCCTGCGGGCTGCGCGGCGTCCGGCCAGTCGCTCGCGGGTTGCCAAATGGGCCTCGGTCGCCGAACGGGCTACCGCTAAAGGGCGTCCCGCCACCACCGAATGGTGACCCGCCGCCGAAGAGCGAGGCGAGCAGATCTTCCATGTTCGGAGCCGCGCCGCCCGTCGATTCGAAGCGGATGGAGCCATCGGGGCCGCGCGAGAAGCGCACGTCTTGCCCGCCGAACGGACTGCCCGCCCCGCCAAACGGGTTCGCTCCGCTGTTTGGGTCGAAGCCGCCGAACGCATGTGGGTTGGCGCGGAAGCGGTCGTACTTCTTGCGCCTCTCCTCGTCGCCGAGGACGTCGTAGGCCTGCTGGACCTCCTTGAAGCGCTCCTCCGCCTCAGGGTTGTCTGGATTGCGGTCGGGGTGGTACTCCCGCGCGAGGCGGCGGTAGGCTTTCTTGATGTCCGCCGCCGACGCGCGCTCCGCGACGCCGAGCGTCTCGTAGTAGTTCGGGATCGTAGTCGTAGGCATGGGAAAAAGCCGGAATGGCAGCGTGGTACGCGATAGATCTCATGGAGCAGGGGGCACGAGAACTATGCCGCCCTCGCCTGGCCCGCCCTACGCCTGTCGGTTTGGCAGAGGCACCCGCGTTGGGACGATCTTCAGGCTCGCTTCTCTCCCACTCTGTTACTCTCGCCATGCGCCTTGCCGAACAGACCGTCCTCATCACCGGAGCCAGCCGTGGCCTCGGAGCCGCCCTCGCGCGAGCGTTTGCCCGTGAAGGCGCGCGCGTGGTCCTGAACTACTACCAGAGCCGGGACGCCGCGCTGGGCGTTGCCAACGAGATCGCCGATGCAGGCGGAGTGACGTTCCTTGCTCAGGCCGACGTGCGTGATGCTGACGCCGTGCGTCGCATGGTCGCCGATGCTGAGGCACACTTCGGGACGCGCGTCACCACCAGCGTTCACAACGCGCTCATCGACTACCGCTTCGATCCCACGACGATGCCCACCGCGTCCACGATCACGTGGGAGCACTACCTCCGCCAACTCGAAGGCAGCGTCCAGGGCCTGCTCAACGTCGTCCAGGCCACGCTGCCCGCCATGACGGAGGCCGGCGACGGGCGCGTGATCGCCATCGGGTCAAACCTCGTCCAGAACCCGGTCGTGCCCTATCACGACTACACGACCGGCAAGGCGGCCATGCTCGGCGCTGTGCGCAACCTCGCGCAGGACCTCGGGCCGCAGGGCATCACGGTCAACCTCGTCTCGGGCGGCCTGCTCCGCACCACCGACGCCAGCGCAGCGACGAGCGACGAAGTGTTCGGCATCATCGAGGCGACGACGCCGCTACGCCGTGTGATCTCGCCGGAAGAAATGGCCGATGCCGTGCTTTTCTTTGCCTCTCCATGGGCACGCGCCGTGACGGGCCAGAATCTCGTGGTCGACGGCGGCCTGGTGAAAAACTGAGCCGCTCCGCATGCACGCGGATCGCGGCGGAGCGACCGGCGTGCTACGGGCACTTGTGCCGTCTCGCCTGCCTGCCATGAACGACCAGCCCACCACTTCTGCCCTGGATGCCTCCGCTACGGAGGCGCTCGCTCCGAACCCGTGGCGCACGCCACGCCGGTGGATCCTCGTTGGCATCGCTGCTATCGTGCTTACGTTCGCGTTTCGGCAAGCCCTCGACCCGTTCGGCGAGACGGGCTATGTGGAAATCTTCCACGGCGACCACTCGCATTTCCTTCCTGAGAACAACCTTCTCGACGACCCGGACGTGTCGCTCTCGGACTTCCCAACTTCGCCGCCGGGCCCGGACGAGATCATTCTTCCCGACGGGCGGATTGTACCTCGCGCGCAGGTCGAGCGATAGGCGCTGCGTCAGCGGGCCACGGTGAGCGGCAGCACGCGACGGCTCTCCGGCGTCGTCCCCCCACCGACCGTCACCGCCGCGAAGTACACCCCCGGCACCAGCCCCGACGCGTCGAGCGCCACCGTCTGCGCCCCCGCGCCGAGCGCTCCCCGCTGCGCCTCCACCACCGTACGCCCGAGGCCGTCGACGAGCGTCACCGTCACGTCGGTCGGCGCGGCGAGCGCGAACGAGAGCGTCGCCGCCCCGCGCGTCGGGTTCGGCCATACTGCGTCGAGCACCATCACCTCTGGCACCTGCTCGTCGGCGCTCACGCCGCTGCGCGCGACCTCGGTGGCGGTCGTGTAGATGTAGTCTCCGTCGAACCAGCCGTTGCCGTTGGCCGCGTTGCCCGCTGCGTAGAACGTGACCCGCGCGGGCGCATCGTTTGGGGCAAGCCAGCGCACCCGCCACGCTGAAACGCTGATGCCTGCACTCGTGTGGGTGACGTAGCGTGTCCCCCCACCCGCCGCAAACTTGGTGAGCGCTGCATCGACGAGTTCGAATTCGCCGACGGGGTCCCCGGCCTCGTCACGGGCCGTCACGAGAAAGCCCTGGTTGGGCGCGGGGCTGCCCGGCGTCGTGTTGTCCACGCGCACCTCGAACTCGTAGGCTGCCCCAGCGACATAGCCCTCACTCGGCCCCTCAATGGTGACGCTGCCGGTGCCGCTGTTGAGTTCGAAATCGCCGTGACACCCGGCTGAGGCGCACGTCCGATCGCCTGGTGCTCCAGACACGCCTGCTGACGCGCCCGACGAGCGTGAGTGGGCATCCCTCGGCGCATCAAACAGAACGATGAGCACGGCGACGACGAGAACCAGGAGCAGACGAAGCATCAAATCGGGAAGGCAGGCTGTGATGGGTCGGCGGGAGAATACTAGACCCGCGCGCTCGCCGCAATGCCTAGCCCTGTACCAACGTTGCGCTCGTCGGTCACTACGCACACGTGGGTCAGCGTCTCTGCCTCGTCAGCATACACGGCTGCAGGCGCGTGTGTTCGTCAGCGGGCCACGGTGAGCGGCAGCACGCGACGGCTCTCCGGCGTCGTCCCCCCACCGACCGTCACCGCCGCGAAGTACACCCCCGGCACCAGCCCCGACGCGTCGAGCGCCACCGTCTGCGCACCCGCGCCGAGCGCTCCCCGCTGCGCCTCCACCACCGTGCGCCCGAGGCCGTCGACGAGCGTCACCGTCACGTCGGTCGGCGCGGCGAGCGCGAACGAGAGCGTCGCCGCCCCGCGCGTTGGGTTGGGCCACACCGCGTCGAGCACCACCACGTCCGGCACGCCGTCCTCGACGTTGGTGGCGAGGCCAAGGGTCTGCGAGGTCGTGTAGATGAAATCGCCGCTGGACGCGCCGTTGCCGTTAGCCGCGTTGCCCGCTGCGTAGATCGTCACCTGCCCTGGCGACTCAGCGGGCGCGACCCAACGCACCTGCCACGACGAGACCGAGGTGCCCGACGACGTATGGGTGACGTGATCCGTGCCCGAGAAGCGCGTCACCGACGGGTCTACGAGTTCGAGCGTGCCCACGTCGTTGCCGGCGTCGTCCTTCACCGATGTCTGGAAGCCGTTTCTACGCTGGGGAGCTGCGGGCGTCGTGTTGTCGACCGAGACCGTGAAGGTAAGAGCCTCACCTGGCACGAAGCCATCGGGCGCGTCGATCGTGACGCTGCCCGTGCCGCTGTTGAGGCCGAAGCTGCTGTGGCATCCGGCCGTGGCACAGGTCGATTCGCCGGGGGCGCCAGAGCGGTTCGCCGGTGCACCCGACGAGAAGGTGGCCGCCTCGTCGGGCATCGTGAAGACGACGAGGGCGACGAGGACGAGAGCCGTAGCGAGGCGGAGCATAGGACCAAAGGTAGAAGGGCATTGAGATAGGAGCCCCAGAGGAGCGGCCTCAACATACAGCACGGCCTGCTTCTATCCATCGCTATTTCCAGTGCCCCATGCTACGTTTGAGGCGCCACACGCCGGTGCTACACGTCCACGAGCACCTCGCCGGTCATTGCTGCTGGGATGGCGAGGCCCATGAGCGTGAGGATGGTCGGGGCGATGTCGCCAAGCTTGCCGGGGCGGAGGGCCCCCTGCCATAGCTCGCCCGTCGCCGGGTCGGTGCGGAGCAGCAGGTGCGGGACGAGGACGGTCGTGTGCGCCGTGTGCGCCGAGCCATCGGGGTTGCGCATGCGGTCGGCGTTGCCATGGTCGGCGATGACCTGGACCGTGTAGCCGAGTTCGCGCGCCGTCTCCACGACCTGCTTCGCGCACCCATCGACGGCCTCGACCGCCTTCACCGCCGCCTCGAAGACGCCCGTGTGGCCGACCATGTCCGGGTTGGCGAAGTTGAGCACCACGAGGTCCGGCGTCGCGTCGCGCAGGTGGGCGCTGACCTTCTCGGCGAGCTCCGGCGCGCTCATCTCCGGCTGGAGGTCGTAGGTCGCCACCTTGGGCGAGTTGACGAGGATGCGCGCCTCGCCCTCGAATTCGACTTCCTTGCCGCCGTTGAAGAAGAACGTGACGTGGGGATACTTCTCGGTCTCTGCTGCGCGGAGCTGCGTGCCGCCGGCCTTTGCCACGGTCTCGCCGAGCGTGTCCGTGAGATCCTGCTTCGGGAAGGCAACAGGGACGTCGAACGCCTTGTGGTAGGGCGTGAACGTAGCGTAGTGCAGGTCGAGGTCGCCCGCCACGGGGATTTCGTCGGTCAGCGCGTCGTAGTCGGGGAGCAGCGTGCCCGTGAACGCGCTCGTGAGTTGGCGGGCGCGGTCCGCGCGGAAGTTGTAGACCAGCACGGCGTCGCCGCTTGTGATGCGCGGCGTGCCCTCGGCGAGGACCGGCGCGGCAAACTCGTCGGTCGTCCCGGCGGCATACTGCGCCTCCAGCGCACCGACGACATCGTCCGTGGTGGTGCCATCGTCGCCGACCTCGCCCCTCGTGAGGAGGTCGTAGGCCTTGCGGATGCGCGGCCAGCGGCGGTCGCGGTCCATCGCCCAGTAGCGCCCGACGACGCTGCCGACGACGCCCACGCCGAGGCGGTCCATCGCGGCCTGCACGCTGCGGAGGTACCCCACGCCGCCCTCGGGCGCGGTGTCGCGGCCGTCCGTGAAGGCGTGCACGACGACCTGGTCGCCGGTGAGCCCCTCGCGCTTTGCGAGGTCGAGCAGCGCCACGAGGTGGTCGAGGTGGCTGTGGACGCCACCGTCGGAGACGAGGCCGAGCAGGTGGAGCGTGGTACCGTTGGCCTTCGCGTGCCGCGCCGCGCCCGTGAGCACGTCGTTCTCGAAGAAGGTGCCGTCCTCAATGGCCTTGTCGATGCGGCTGATCTCCTGGTAGACCACGCGCCCCGCGCCGAGGTTGGTGTGGCCGACCTCCGAGTTGCCCATCAGCCCAGCAGGCAGGCCAACGGCCCGCCCTGATGCCTCCAACGTCGAGTGTGGCGCGGTGGCGAAGAGGTAGTCGAGAAACGGCTTCGCGGCGGCGTCGATGGCGGAGACGGACGGGTCCTCGGCGATCCCATAGCCGTCGAGGATGAGGAGCAGGTGGCGGTTCACAGGACGAGCGGGGAGCGCAACGATGAGACAGGCAGAAGGGGCGCAACCAAGCTAGCGGATGCGCCCCTTCTGTGCTGTGAAACGTCGCTGCTGAAGCGAGCCCGGCTGCTAGAGCGAGCAGTTCGTCGCGTCGGGGTTCGCTGGCGCAGCGGCTGGCAGGTACACAGCGCTCCCGTCTTGCATGTAAGACATTCGCTGCACCAAACAGTCGGGGGAGTTGCCAAACACGAAGATGGCAATCATGAGGTCTTGGTTCGGGTCGTAGACCGCCACGTGAGGCGCGTAGCCACCGGATCCGTCCATGGAAAACAAGCCCACGTACGTAGGGCCTGTCTGCACCCAGTCTCCCCCGTTTGTGCCGTGGTAGTCGATGGGGCCTCCGCCCACCAATCCAATGTTGTTGAACGAGAAGCCGCTCATCTGTGAGGCCTCTTGCCCTCCTCCCTGAGCACGGGGCTTCATTTTCCACTCAAGCATCTTGCCCGCGTAGTCGATAGCCTGACCGGCTATCCGGTCGAAGGATGACTTGCGGTTGTTCTCTTCAAACGCTTCGATACCGACGACGACGCTAAGGCCGACAATCACGATGCCGAGCACCAAGAGGAGGAGTTGTTGCTGTCCCATTGGAGGGTAGACGGTTGGGGTTGAGGGTCAGCCGAGGTCACTGTCCCACCGGACGACTCTGCTGTGCTCGCTGTTGAGCGAATTGGCCAGGGTCAAGCCCCATGCCAAACCAGACCTCGGGTGCAGCCTAGCCCGGTTACCCTTTCGCTGCAGCGCTTTGATTGCCTCCTTTGTCTGAGCCTTGCACCCTCCGGCCGCACTTACGCGATGCAACAGCCCTGTGTACGTGGCAGGACACACGAGGCTCTTGGACTCCCACTGCTCCCATTTCCTACCCCTGCGCTGACTATTCTACCTGCCGGCCTGATGCCTCGGAGTGCTACCCACCTCCCGGTGTGATCTTCCCGTCAGGCGCAAGCGGACCGCCTTCGGTGCCCAGAAACGAGGTGCAGTGGTAGCACCGGCTGGCCCTGTAGGGGACGACTTGTCGGCAATAGGCGCACTTCTTCTCGGTCGGCTGCTCCGGCTGCGAGGACTGCTCTTTCTCGTCACCGCCGAACTCGTCCTGGATCTCCTCGCTGAGCTTATTGACCGAGCGGATCACGATGAACATCGCCAGCGCGATGATGAGCAGCGTGAAGACGTTCGTCAGGAACGCGCCGTAGTTGAGCGTTGTCGCACCGGCCTCGGCAGCCGCCTCCAGCGACACGTAGGGGGGCGGGGCTCCCTCGCCTGCCCTGAGCACGAGGAACGCGTCCGAGAAATCGGTCTGCCCCAGCAGCAGCCCCAGCGGCGGCATGATGAGGTCGTCCACGAGCGACTTGGCGACGGTCGAGAACGCAGCGCCGACGGTGAACCCGATGGCGAGGTCCACGAGGTTGCCGCGCATCAGGAACGTCTTGAACTCGCCGAAGAGCTTCTTCATGAGGTTGGAAGTAGGAAGTGGGAAGTTCGAAGTGGTAGTTCCCTCGCCTCGGAGTCATTCGGCGCACTTCTAACTTCGCACTTCCCACCTCGCACTTCCTATTCCTCCACGCGCGGGGCTGGCATCGAGCGGCCGCCCTGGTGAAGCACCACACCCGTAGCCGCGCCGTCCTCGACTTCGAAGGTGAGTTGGGCCTCCACGACGGTGAGGTAGAACTCGGTCTCCGACGA
Source organism: Bacteroidota bacterium (assembly GCA_039821555.1). NCBI lineage: Bacteria > Pseudomonadati > Bacteroidota > Bacteroidota bacterium. The sequence continues at coordinate 51,645 of JBCBNX010000015.1, read as the reverse complement.
CGGGTAGACTTCGAATCGGGGCTGGCCCGTCGCCTGCGCGAAGAGCTGCGTGCCCTCGCGCGTCACGGCGAGGTCGAAGCCCGGCGCGAGGCGGTAGGTGCCGACGTAGCCTTGCAGAACCTCCTCGGACACCTCGACCGTAGCGTCCTCAGGCGTCACACCGAGCCGTTCGAGCATGTCGCGGCCATTCTGGTTGCCAGGGTTGAGCTTGATCGACTTCTGGTAGTTCTCGATCGCCAGGTCGTTCTGGCCGTCCTCCATGTAGGCCTCCCCAAGGCTGTCGTACGGGTTCGACGCCTCCGGAAACTGCTCGACGTTGCGCTGGAAGATCGGGATGGCGAGGTCGGGGCGGCCCTCGCCCATGACCAGGTAGCCGAGCATGTTGAGCTGGCCCTCGCCGAAGTCGTAGCCGTCGGGGTCGTCCGCCATGAGCGTCTCGTGCTGCGTCAGCGCGGCCTCGACGCCTGCTTCCATGGTGGCAGCCCCTTCGATGGTCGCCATGAGCACCTGGGCGATGGGTTGCTTCGGGAGGTCGGCCTCCTCGCCGTAGAAGGTGCGGGCGAGCGCCATGAGGACCTGGCCGGAGCTGCCCTCGGCATTGTCCAGCACGACGACCGTGAGCTCGTCGCCGGGCACGTAGGCCAGTTGCGTGGAGAAGCCGAAGATGCCACCGCTGTGCTGGTAGACCTGGCGCTCCTGGCCGCCGATCTCCTGCATGCCGGAGCCGATCCCGAAGGCGTACTGCGCGTCGGCCGCGGCCCCCTCAGGCGTCGTCATAGCGGCGAGCGTAGCGGCATCGGCGAATACCTCCCCGCCGTAGAGCGCGCGGTTCCAGCGGTGCAGGTCGGGCGCGGTCGAGTAGAGCATGCCGGCAGCGTAGGGCACCGACGGGTGGACGTAGCGGGCGTGCGCGTAGCTCATGCCGCTACGGGTGTACCCCGTCGCCATGCGCTCGGCGACGGTCCCGTCCGCGTAGCCAGTGTCGTCGAGGCCCAGCGGGTCGAAGAGCTTGGCCTGGAGGGCCTCAGCGTAGGTCATGCCCGTTGCCGCCTCGATGAGCGCGCCGAGGAGGAAATAGCCAGAGTTGTTGTAGGCGTACTGCGAGCCTGGCTCGAAGTCGAAGGCTTCCTCGTTGAAGACGGCCAGCATCTCATCCACGGTGAAGGCGTCGTTGGAGCGGGTCTGCATGAAGTCGTCCATGCCGGTCATGCTCGGGATGCCGGAGGTGTGGTTGAGCAGCATCCGCACGGTGACGACGTCGCCCTGGGCGGCGGGGTAGTCGGGCAGGATGGCCGTGATCGGGTCGTCGAGGCCGAAGGCGCCCTCTTCGACGAGCAGGAGGGTGAGCGCGGCGGTGAACTGCTTGGTGACCGAGGCCAGCCAGAAGCGCGTGTCGGGCGCGTTGGGCACGTCCCACGTCATGTCGGCGTGGCCGAAGCCCTCGGCATAGAGCACGTCGTCGCCCTGAGCGACGAGGACGGTGCCGTTGAACAGGCCGATATCGTGGACGTGGCTGAGCGCCCCGTCGAGGCGCTCGGCGAGGTCGGCCGGGGGCGCGGCAGGCTGTGCGAAGGCTGGCACTGCGAGAACCAGGGCGAGGAGGAGAGCGAGACGGCGCATGGAGCGAATCAGGGTAAGCGAGGTGGGGTGGCGAATGGCTGCCCTACGGCGGCACACCCGACAGGATGCACAACTCGCTCGTTCGTTGCTCTTGCCTACCACGCCCCCCGTTGGCGTGCCCCTGCATTCCGCGATGCCGCTACGGCCGAACGGCGCTCACGCGGCGTAGCCCGGCTGCAGACTGTAGCTGCACGATGTAGGGTCCAGACGCCAACCCCGCTGCCGAAAGCCGCAGCCTGGTCGCGCCAGCCGGAAGCATACCCTGGTGCAACACGGCCACGCGCCGCCCTGTGAGATCGTAGACCACCACACGCGCGGCTTGCGCTTCACTGAGCACGACGCGCACGTAGGTCGCGGCACGAAACGGGTTGGGGCCGTCGAGGGTCAACGTCACGTCTGTGTCTGGCACAGCCTCGCCCTGTTGGCTCACCGGCCTGCCATCGTTCTCGAACCGGGCGAGCAGAAAGCCGGTGGTCACAAAGGTCGCATCGAACACGGTGCTGAGCGCCACGACCTTTCCATCGGGCTGGAGGAGGCCCGAGCGTGACGCTTCATTGGCTTCGCGAGGTAACACCGCCACTCCCTGCTCGGCGAAGGTGGCGTCCAGCGTGCCGCCCTCGTCAAATTTGAACACCGCGAGGTCCAACCGGCCAGCCGTCTCCGTGCTGCCCACGACTACGACCGAGCGGTCGTCCTGCACCGCGACCCCGTTTGCGTCGGCGCGGGTAGCTCCACCACGGGCCGTCACCAGGCCATCGCCTCCGAAGGTGCGGTCGAGGTCGCCGTTGGACAGCAGCCGCGTGACGAGCACCGTACGCGCTCCGGTCGCTCCGCTGATCGAGATGCCAGCCCCCACAATGCGCCCGGCCCCATCGAGCGCGATGTCGTTGATGGACGACGAGGGGAGCGGCGTGGTCAGGATGCGCAGCCCATCGCTAGCAAAGGCCGTGTCGAGGAGCCCACTGGGTTGCAGCCGCATGACGGCCGCGTCGAAGTCGGGCACGCCGTCGATGAAGCTCGCCACCGCCCCGCCGAGGACCGCGGAGCCGTCGCGGCGGACGTGTGCGGCAATCACGTTGAGGTCACGGTTTACGGGCGAGAATGCAAGGCCTGCGGTCCCAAACGTGGCATCGAGCAACCCGTCGGATGTCAGCTGCAAGGCCAGCGTCCCGTCGACCCCGTCGAAGCCGACGGCGGCACCGATGGCGCGTATGGCCCCGCCGTCTAGCACACGCACCGCTGCCAGGTTCGAGCTGACGTAGCCGGTGAGTCTGAAGGTGCCCCCGTCGGCAAAGTCGACGGCGAGCGCGCCCGTCGCGTCGAGCTTTGCGAGCGCGGCCGTCCTCGGCGCACCGATCGGTGGCGCGCTGATGCCGACCACCACCAGCCCCCCGTCCGCAGTCACGGCTCCGTCGACCACGAACTCCTGGCCGTCCCCAAAGTCGACACTGGCAATGCCGTCGACACCGAAGCCGGGATCGAGCCCCTGGCCCTCCGGCAGCACCCGCACCACCACAGCGTCCGGCCCACGCTGCCCCAGCACAAACAGTCCACCGTCTGGGGCTGGCACGACGTTCAGGAGGTCAGCACCCGCGAGTTCCACCGGGAGCGTACCGTCGACGCCGAACGTGGGATCAAGCGCTCCGGGCTGCGCCTGTGCGGTGGATATTGCTAGGACAGCGAGCAGGGCGACGGAGCGCCAGCGAGACAGGACAGGCATGGGGCGAGCGGCAAGGCGGGAGTGGCGTCCGCTGCGGCCGTGCATGGAGACGCATGGGCCTGTGCGGGTAGAAAGGCTACCCGTTGGACAGCGCGTGCACCCATTGGTGCCCGTTCGGATTTCGCCTGTTCGGATTTCTTGTGCGCACGTGCTTCCTCTCCGCCTAGCCGCTGCGCCCTTCACGAAAAAACGCCCGCGCGGGGCTGATCCTGCGCGGGCGTTCAAAGGTTGGGGCTGGGGGCGCCTATTCCTCGGCGGGGGCGGGCTCTAGCGGGAGCGCATCGCCCGGGGTAGCGTCGAGCGGAGCGGGCGCGACTTCGACGCCCTCGTCCGTGATGATCGTCGTCTGGTCGTCCGTGCCGGTGAACATCGTGGTGATGACGCAGAGCACCATCAGGGCGACGCCCAGCACCCACGTCGACTTTTCGAGGAAGTCCGGGGCTTGGCGCGCGCCGAGGATCTGCTGCGTCTGCCCGCCTGCCGCGATGCCCGCAAGGCCGCCGCCCTTGCCGCTCTGGAGCAGCACCACGCCCGTGAGCACAATGGCGACGAGCAAGATCAAGAAGATCATGAAGTAGAACAGAAGCATCGCAGCGCGAGGTCGGCAATCGAAATAGAAAGTTGAGGCCGGCAAGATAGACGTGTCGGTCGCGGAGGTGCCCCAAGCCGTTGTGAATTTCCCAGCGGCAGCTCTGCGCTCTCCTTCTGGGCTGCCCAGATCCGATCGATTGTGCGACCTTTAAGGCCTGGCCTCGCACCACCTAGGCATTGCGTTAGCCCTATTTGTCCGCGGTGCCGTCACCGTATGCTCGCGGTCCTCCCCCGCCAATTCGTCTACGTCTTGACGTGAACGTACTGCCCCACTGTGTCCCCTGTCGCTCCGGGCCTCGTGGCTCAGAGCCGCTCCGCGAAGGGCCGCGGCGAGCGTACTGGGCTCTGCTGTGCTTTGGTGCGTGGGCAGCCCTCCTCAGCCTTGGAGGGCTTGCCCTAGGCCTCAACTCGGCCATTTCCACGACAGGCCTTGCCCAGAACGAAGCAGATCAAGGACGGGCATCGCTTCGCGACGGCGGCCCGACCGCGCATGGCCTCACCCGCCAACACTGGAAGCTGACGCGCGACGCTGGTGACGTGATCTACGCCGCCGACCTGTCTGCCCCCTTCGTCCGCAGCGAGGACCGCTGGCCGCTGGATGTCGTTGGCCAGGGTGAGGAGCCCGCGCCCGGCATGCTGCTGCCATGGTACCGCACCTGGTGGGCGCTGCTGCTCTGGTTGTGCTGCGCGCTCGGCGTCGCCAGCGGCGTTGCCTGGGCATACGGCCGTCGCCAGGGCCGACGACTGGCCCTCCGTGATGTGGCTCTCGGTGCACCCGTCCCGGGGCACGGGCCCGACGTCGCTCAGCAACACACCGCCGCGGAGCGCGCGAATGTCGAACTGCACGAGCTCAACCATTTCCTCGAAGCGACGACGGTGGAACTGCGCGACGCGTTGGAGCAGAACAAGGAATTCCTCGGCATCGCCGCGCACGATCTCAAAAACCCGATCGGCGGCATCGCGGGGATGGCGGACTTCCTCGCCAGTGGCGCGAGCGACCTCACCGACGACGAGCTGCGCGACAACCTCGTACTCATCCGCTCCGAGGCCATGCGTGCGATCAAGCTCATCGAGTCGCTGCTGGACGACGCGCGGGCCGGCGCGGAAGGGCCGCGACTGCGCCGGCGCCCCGTGGACCTCGCCGACATTGCGCGGGCCGTGCTGCGCTGGAACCAGGCTCAAGCCGAGGCGAAGCGCATCCAGCTCGTGAGCCGCATGCCCGCCTCGCTCCCGGCCCATGCCGACGCCTCGGCGCTGCAGCGCGCGGTGGACAACTACGTCTCGAACGCGGTCAAGTACAGCCCGCCAGGCTCCCGCGTGCGGCTGGTCGTCTCCGTCGAAGCCGCCTCTGGCGACGGGTCCGCCTCGGCGCACATCGCCGTGGAAGACGAAGGCCCAGGCCTCACCGAGGACGACCGCGCTAGGGTGTTCGGCAAGCTCCAGCGCCTCTCCGCCCAGCCGACCGGCGGCGAGCACTCGACCGGCCTCGGCCTCTACATCGTCAAGCAACTCGTGGAGGCGCACGGTGGCGAGGTAGGCGTCGACTCCGAGGCGGGCAAAGGAGCGACATTCTGGCTGCGCGTGCCGCTTCCGCCGCCGCATCCGTTCGCCGAGCCTCCCGCTGCACAGGCCGGCTCATTCTCAGCATAGAGCGCAGCCCGGTGCATTCTCGGCATAGATCGAGCAGAGCGGCACGCGGTCGGGATCGGCGCACCGTGGTTGCTCGTCCACCTCGGCCCTTTCCTCTTCTCCGCTCTTGCTGCCCGCGGCATGCGCCTCGCCGACCTCCTGCTCATCGCGCTCGATGGGCTCCGCTCCAACCGCACCCGCAGCCTGATGACCCTCGCCGGGGTCGCCGTCGGCGTGGCGGCGCTGCTGGCGCTGCTCAGCTACGGCGCCGGACTGCAGCGCATTGCTCGCGCCGAGTTCGACGCGCTCGCGCTCTACAACACGCTGCGCGTCACGTCGACGCCCACGCCGATCTCGGGCTTCGGCGACCTCACCGTGCGCACGGCCGACTCTAGCTCGCGCGTCGACGAGGTGGCGCTCACCGACAGCATCCTGGCCGTCCTCAATGCCGTGCCGGGCGTCGTAGCGGCATATCCAGAGATCACGTTTCCCGCGCAGGTGCGGTGGGACGACAAAGAAATCGACGTGGTGGCGGACGGGGTCCCGCTGGCGATGGGCATGGTGCCGGGCTACCGCCCCGAGCAGGGCGCCTTCTTCGAGACCGCAGGCGACTCGGCCGCATTCGTCTCCGTCTCGATGCTGGACCGCCTCGGCCTAGGCGCGCCCGAGGACGCCCTGGGCAAGACCGTCACGCTCCTCGTGCCAACGCTCGATATGGACGAACTGCGGCGCTCGATGCTGCTCATCAGCTTCGGTCTCCAGTCGATCCCGATCCGGTCAGAGCGGGTGCCCATCCGCATCGCGGGCGTCCTCCCCGAGGAGAACCAGCAGCTCACGGGCTTCTCGCGCCTCGTGCTGCCCCTCGACTTCGCGGCGTCTCTCCCGAAGATCACGTTCTTCTCCAGCCTCGACCTGATCCTACGCGATTCGAACACAGCGGGCTATGGGGCCGCGCGCGTGCAGATCGCCGAAGAGGGCAGCTATGACCAAGTAAAAGCTGCCATCGAGGCAACGGGCGTCTTCGCGACGGGCTTCCGCGAGCAATTCGCCCAGGTCGAGCGGCTCTTCCGGGTGATGGACCTCTCGCTCGCTATCGTCGGCATCATCGGGCTGCTCGTGGCCACGCTCGGCATCGCCAACACGATGGCGATGAGCGTGCTGGAGCGGACGGGCGAGATCGGCGTGATGAAAGCAGTCGGCGGGCGGCAGCGCGACATCCGGCGGCAGTTCCTGGTCGAGAGCGCCGTGCTCGGCGTGGTCGGCGGTGTGGCAGGCGTGGTGATCGGCTTCGCGTTCGTGAGGCTGCTCAGCTATGGCGTGCAGCGTCTGCTCGAAAGCCAGTCGGTGCCCCCCATCGACGTGTTCTACACCTCGCCGTGGCTCGTGCTCGGCTGCATCGCTGTTGCTGTTGGGGTCGCCGTGCTGGCGGGGGTGTGGCCGTCGTCGCGCGCCGCAAAGCTGGAGCCCGTCGCGGCGCTCCAGCGGACGTAGATCGCCCGAGGACTACGCAGGCACGGCCTCGGGCCGCGTCACGCGTCCCAGCGTACGGTCGAGCGCCGACGCATCGGGCACGACGCTGTCGAGCACGCGCGCCGAGGAGAGCACGCCAGGCATGCCGGCCCCAGGATGCGTCCCGCCGCCGACGAGGAACAGCCCGTCCACGTCCTCCGACTTGTTGTGCGGGCGGAAGTAGGCGCTCTGCAGCAGCGTCGGTTCCAGCGAGAACGCCGCGCCTTTGTACGAGAGGTAGTCGTCGCGGAAGCCCTGCGGGTCGAGCGTGATACTGGTCGTCAGGTGATCGCTGAGGCCGGGCATGACGGTCGCTTCGAGGTAGTCCTGGACGGCCTGGCGGTACTTCTCGACCTGCGTGCTCCAGTCGGTGCCGCTCTCCAGGTGCGGGACGGGCGAGAGCACGTAGTAGCAGTCGTGCCCTGGCGGCGCCATCGTCGGGTCGGTGGCCGAGGGGCGGTGGAGGTAGAGCGAGAAGTCCTTCGCGAGGTACTTGTGCGAGAAGATGTCGTCGAGCAGCTCGCGGTAGCGCGGCCCAAGGAGGATCGTGTGGTGGGCGATGTCCTCGTACTTCTTGTCGGTGCCGAAGTACCACACGAAGAGGCTCATCGAGAACCTGGCCTTCTCGACGCGCTGGTCGGTCCAGCGCTTGCGGTGCTCGGGGCGGATGAGGTGGCGGTAGGTCCACCCCGCGTCCGCGTTCGAGACGACGATGTCGGCCGGGATGTGCTCGCCGCTCTCTAGTTGCACGCCCGTCGCGCGCCCGTTCTCGACCGTGATCTCCTCGACTGTCTCGTTGAAGCGGAACTGCCCGTCGAGGCGCTCGATCACGGTGGCGAGGCCGCGCACGACGGCGCCCGTGCCGCCCATCGCGTACCACACGCCCCACTTGCGCTCCAGGAACGCGATCAGCGTGTAGATCGAGGTCGTGGCGAACGGGTTGCCGCCGACGAGCAGCGGGTGGAAGCTGAAGACCTGCCGCAGTTGCTCGTCCTTGATGAAGCGCGAGACGAACTGGTAGACCGTCTCATGGCTGCGCAGCGCCATCATCGCCGGGACAATCTTCGCCATGTCCGACACCTTCGAGAACGGCACGTGGCCGAGTTCGGTGAAGCCGACCTCGAAGATGCCCTCGGACTTCTGGAGGAAGCGCTCGTAGCCGCGCACGTCGGCAGGGTTGAACTTCGCGATCTCGCGGCGCATCTCGCCCGCGTCGCCGTTGTAGTTGAAGACGCGGCCGTCCTCGAAGCGAATCCGATAGAACGGGTCGATGTCTACGAACTCGACGTCGTCCTCGCGACGCATCCCGGCGAGGCTCCAGAGCTCGTCGAAGAGGAAGGGCGCGGTGATGAGCGTCGGCCCGGCGTCGAAGGTATAGCCTTGCTCCTTGAAGACGCGCGCGCGTCCGCCTGGCTGATCGAGACGGTCCACGACGGTGACGCGGTAGCCGCGCGCACGCAGGCGGATGGCCGCGGCGAGCCCCCCGAAGCCTGCGCCGATGACGACGGCATGCGGCGACTCGGGCGTGATCGGGAGTGGGGACGTGGAGGTGTTGAGGCGCGCGTCGGCGCGGTGCGCCATGCGGGTGAGCCAGCTCATAGCGGGAGAGGCAGAAGAAAGGCGACGGGAGAGGGGCGAGCGAAGGTACGGCACCCTGTCCACTCCGTTCCGAGCCGTCCTGATTCGATTCGTCCAAAACGTTCACACCAATTGATTCTGGTAACTCTGCAGGACCCCTTCCGTACACCGCCGCGAGTCCCACTCACTGACCATCCACCGACCATGTCTGTCACCACGACCTCGGATGAAGCCCGCTCCTGGGGCATGCTCGCGCACCTCTCCGCGCTCCTCGGCCTGCTTTCGGGCATCGGCTTCTTCGTAGGCCCGCTCATCGTCTACCTCGTCAAGCGGGACAGCCACCCCTTCGTCAAGGAGAACGCCCGCGAGGCGCTCAACTTCCAGATCACGGCGCTGATCGCGCTCGCCGTGGCGACGGTGCTCGCGATCACCATCATCGGCCTCATCGTCGCCATCCCGGCGTTCATCGTGATCGGCCTCGCGATGGTCATCCTGCCCATCGTGGCGGGTCTCCGCGCGCGTGACGGCGAGACCTACCGCTACCCGTTCACGCTACGGCTGATCTAGGCGAACAGAGCGAGCGGCGCGTCGTTCACGCGAAGTATCATAGCCACTATTCCCATGAGCGACGCGCTTCTCGACCGCATCCACACCGACCCCAACGTGATGGTCGGCAAGCCTGTCATCCGTGGCACCCGGCTCACCGTTGACTTTGTGATCGGCCTCCTCGCTCACGGAGCTAGGGTGGAAGACGTGCTTGACGAGTATGCAAGGCTCGAACGAGAAGACATCCAAGCGTGCCTCTTATTCGCTCAGCGCACGCTAGCCGACGCGAGCTTTGTTCCACTCGCTGCCTAAGCGATGGTACTCCGGCTTCTTGTAGACGAGTGCACCGGACCTGGAGTAGCTCGCTGGCTGGCGAAACAGGGCCACGATGTCATCTCAATCTACGATGCATGTCCAGGTATCTCCGACGATGCAGTCCTGGCTCGTGCCGTACGGGAGCGGCGCATCCTCATCACCAACGACAAGGATTTTGGCGAGATGGTCTACCGCGAGAAGAGGGCGCATCACGGTATCGTTCTTCTACGCCCTGGAGGCCTGCCAACGCGACTCAAGACCGCGCTACTCTCCCGGGTGCTGAAGCATCACGCGGAGCAGTTGGAGGACCGGTTCGTAGTGGTGACTGAACGTCAGATTCGCTTCGCCCCCCGCTGAGGTTGCAAGCGCTGAATTACCTGCGTAGCGCATCCAGGCGGGGGCGGATCTCATCGAGGCTGTCCCCGCCGAGCTTTTCCAGAAGCGCGTTGGCGATGACGAGCGCAACGGTCGCCTCGGCGACGGTGCTCGCGGCGGGTACGCTCGTCACGTCAGAGCGCTCGTAGCGCGTCGGCTGCGCCTCGCCGGTGGCGATGTCCACCGTGCCGAGCGGCTTGATGAGCGTCGGGATCGGCTTCATCACGCCACGCACGATGATCGGCATGCCGTTGGACATCCCGCCTTCGATGCCGCCCGCGTGGTTGCTGCTGCGAGCGAACGTGCCATTTTCACGCGTAATCGGGTCATGGAACGCCGAGCCCGGCAGCGTGCCCCCGTCGATGCCGTCACCAACTTCGACGGCCTTCTGTGCCTGAATCGAGAGAATCGCCTGCGCGAGTTGCCCGTCGAGCTTGCGGTCCCACTGGACGTAGGAGCCCAGCCCCGGCGGGACGCCCGTGACGACGACCTCGTAGACGCCGCCGAGCGAGTCGCCGGCCTTCTTCATCGCCTTGATGTGGGCGATGGTTGCGGCGGTGAGGTCGGCGTCGAGCATGCGCGTCTCGGACTGGTCGGCGGCCTCGTAGAGCGCCCGCGCGCCGCCCCCATTTCCTGCATGATCGCCGAGGAGCGCATCGCGGCGTTCGATCCAGTCGGCTTTGTCTTCGTAGCCGACCGCCCCGATGCGGACGACGTGGCTGCCCACTTCGATGCCGAGCACGCGCAGCAGGTGTCGCGCGACCGAGCAGCACGCCACGCGCATCGCCGTCTCACGCGCCGAACTCCGGTCGATCACGGGGCGAATATCGTCGAAGCCGTACTTCTGCGTCCCGACGAGGTCGGCGTGCCCCGGCCGCGGCAGCGTCACCTTCTCGACATCCTCGTCCACCGGCTCGACGGCCATCACCTCGGGCCAGCGCGCCTTGTCCTTGTGATAGCTCGCGTTGACAAGCTTGAGGGCAATGGGGCTCCCCATTGTCGCGCCGTGGCGGACGCCGGAGTAGACGTGCGCGCGGTCCGTCTCGATCTTGGCGCGCCCGCCGCGCCCGAAGCCGAGCCAGCGCCGGGCGAGGTGCTCGTCGAGGTCGGCGGGCAGAAGCGGTAGCCCAGCCGGGCACCCTTCGACGATGCCGAGGAGCGCTTCGCCATGGGACTCGCCGGCGGTGAGGTAGCGGATCACGGGTTCGTCGGAGTGGTGGGTGGGAAACGCAAGCGGCCTGAAAGCTCGGACTGCACCCGGGGCGGCGAAAGGGCAAAGCGTGAAGGCCCGGAGGAAATCCGACCCCTCGGCCCCAGACAATTGTGGCACCGCCGTGATCCACTCTGCGGCCCGACTCCGTGGTGGAAGGTGACGCCCCCTCCTCGCGCACCCTTGACACCGTGTTCGATACGTCCCTGAACCGCGCCCGCATCGTCGTTGCCGCCTCGCTGCTTCCCCTGCTGGGCCTCTTTCTGGCGGTTCCCCTCCGCGCTCAGACCCTGCCCCCCTCCGAGGTCGGTGCCTGGTCCGACGAGTTCGGCACCAACGGCAGCGTGGCCCCCGGCCTCAACGGCCTCCCTGGCATCGATCTGCACGCGGTGGCCGTGCACCCGACCACCGGCGACGTGTATGTGGCTGGCCGCTACATCGGCGGCTTCAGCGGGCTGCTCCGCTGGACGGGCACCGTCTGGGACCCCATCGACCTGGGTGCCGACACCAACGACCGCGTCTACGCGCTCGCGTTCGCGCCCAACGGCGACCTCTACCTCGGCGGCTCATTCACGGCTCTTCGAGGCACTGAGGTCAACTACATCGCCCGCTGGGACGGCTCCGCGTTTTCTCCGCTCGGTCAGGGATTGGAAGGCGCGGTCAACAGCCTGCTCTATGACGACGCGACCAGCACGCTCTACGTCGGCGGGCGTGACAACAGCACCGGCTTCTCCGGGGGCACCAACGCCAACGGCAGCTTCGTGGCGTCCAACAAGATCATCGCCTGGGACGGGAGCCGCTGGCAGCCGCTCGGGCAGGGCGTGAGCGGCGACCGCTTTGCCGTGGTCGACGCGATGACGCTCGACCCGAACTCGGGCGACCTCTTGGTCAGCGGCGACATGTTTCGTGGCATGGTCAACGCCGACGGAACCACGGTCAACGTCGGCAACATTGCGCGCTGGGATAGCAGCACCTGGAGCCGCGTGGGCAACGCCAACTTCGACTACAACGTGTTTGACCTCGTATACGGACCGGACGGGGCGCTCTACGCGATCGTGGAACAGGACGACTCCGACGGCCAGGGCTTCTGGCGGCTCGACGGTGACTTGGCGACGGGAACGTGGACGCGCCTCGCCCGCTTCCTGGGCAACGACCCGTTCGCGCTCACGGTGTACGACGGCAAGGTGATCATCGGCGGCAGCTTCGAGGCGATCGAGCCGACCGGGGCGGTAGCGCTGCCCTTGCGCGGCGTGGCGGCCTACGACCCTGCCCGTGCCGCATGGAGCGGCTTAGGCAGCGGCATCACCCTCCCGTATGTCTTCGGCCCGACCGGCGCGGCCGACTTCGCCGAGGCCGACGGGTCGCTCTGGGCCGCGGGCGGCTTCTCGCTCGCGGGGGGGCGGGTGAGCGTCCAGGTGGCGCGGTGGGACCCGGCGCCGTTCGACGGCGTGGTGGTCGACTTCCGCCTCGACGCGCGGCGGGCCGAGCAGAGCCAGATCGCGTCGTACTACGACCGGCGCGGGCGCTATGGCGATGTCGACGTACCCTTCGTCGCCATCGAGGGCGGCGCGGCGGCCGGCCTCTATGCATTGACTTCCAACGGGGCTGACCCGTCGGACTCGACGCTCGTGGCGCGCATCCTCGTGCCGCGCAACGAGCGCATCCGCTATGGCTACGGCGTCGACCTCGACACCGCCTTCGACCCACGCCGCATCCTGCGCGACGAGGACCTGAGCACGTCGACAACCTGGGCGTTTGAGCGCGGTGAGCGCTCCGGACGCAGCGTCGCTGCCGCCACGCCGACGGCGCTGCCCATCGAGCAACTCAGCGACGCGGCCTCTGTCCCCACGCCGACCGGCGCGGCTGTCTACGACCGCCGCCTCTTCCGCACGATGGACCTCGCGCCCATCGAGCTGGTGCGCAACAGCGGCGTGACGCTCGACTTCGAGACCCTCACGCAGCGCGTGCTCGTCGCGGGCGGCCTCTACCGGCGCGGCCCCGGAGGGGCACCGCCCGCAGGCATCGCGCTCGTCTCCGGCAACACCTTCTGGCAGCTCGACGCGCTGCCCGCCGAAGGTGCCCGCGTCCGCGTCACGTTCGACTACAGCACCGTCGCCGACATCTACGCACCGGAGGACCTCCGCCTGCTGCGCCGCCCCTCGGCGGGGGCCCCGTGGACCGTCGTCGACGGCGCGCAGGACCTCACCGCCCAGACGCTCTCCGTCACCACGACCGACCTGCGTGGGCAGTGGACGCTCGGCTCGGTGAGCGATCGCAACCCGATGACCGACCTCCCGCCGGGCCTCGTCGCCGGACCGAACCCGGCTTCTGGTGCGTTTGGCGTCCCTGAGCGCCCGCGCCTGGAGTGGGCCGCTGCCCAGTTTGCGCTCGACTACGATGTCTACGTTTGGCCGCAAGGCTCGCCCCGCCCCGGCTCGCCCACGGAGACCGCCGACGCGCCAGGCGTCACGCTACGCTCGGGCCTGACGCTGGGCGAGACGTTCAACTGGCAGGTCGTGGCCCGCAACCCCAACGGCACCACCGACGGCCCCGTCTGGACGTTCACGACCGGCGACGCTGCTGACCTCGCCGCGACGGCCATCGCTGCGCCGGCGACGGCTGTCGGGCGTAGCGAGATCGAGGTCGCCTGGACGGTCACGAACACCGGCAATGCAGGCACGCGCAGCCCGCAGTGGGAGGACGCCGTCTACCTCTCCCGCGACGACAGCATCAGCGCCGACGACGCGCTCCTCGGCCGCTTCGCCAACCCGACCGCGCTCGGCCCCGGCGACCGCTACCGCCAGACCGCGCGCGTGACCATCCCCGTGCGCATCCAGCGCGAAGGCCGCGTCATCGACGTGCGCGAGGAGGACGTGGTCGAAGGCCGCTACCAGATCCTTGTCCGCGCCGACGGCGGCACGCGACCGCGCGAGACCGAGGCCGACGAGGCAAACAACCTCGGCGTTGGCGGCCCCATCGACATCGCGCTGCCCAACCTACCCGACCTGCGCGTGACGCAGATCGACAACCCCGTCCCCTATTGCTTCTACCCGATCGCCGTGGCGAGCAGCGGCGGCGCAGCCGGCTCCGGCGGGATCTATCGGCCGTGCCCGGGCGAGATGGGCGACCGCCTCGTCAACATGCGCCCGGTGCTCTACCAATACACCTGGCAGGGCGTCAACGAGGGCGACGGCCCCGCCACCAACTTCCGCGACGGGCTCTTCTTCCAGCGGGACTCCGTGTTCAACGCCAGCGACGCGGTCTTCCTCGGCTTCGGGCTCGTCGGCGAGACGGACCCCGGCGCTCCCTACACGGCCGTCGCGGGCCTCATTGACCCGATCTCGCAGGCCATCGCCAACGAAGTAGCGTTGCCCGACAGCGGGTTCTACTTCGTGCTCGCCAACGTCGACCAGAACGCCTTCGAGGGCGCAGCCGCCGACAACAACCTGTTCCGCGCGCCCGAGCGCACGGTCCGGCGCAACGTGCCGCCCTCGGACGTGGCGATCCAGGGCCTCGCCGTCCCGGCGACCGCCCGGAGTAGCGACAGCCTGACCGTCGCCTTCACGATCCGCAACATCGGCCCGTCGGGCGTGCCGCGTGCCGTGATCGACTACGCCATCTACCTCTCCGAGGACGACGTGCTCGACCGCGAGGGCGACCCCCTTCTTGACAGCGAGGACGCCGACCGCGTGCTCCTGCGGGGGTACTACGACAACCTCTCGAACGGCACGCTCCAACCCGACGAGACGGCGCGCGTGACCGAGCGCGTCCGCCTCCCCGACGGCGAGACCGGCACCTTCACCGTCTTCGTCGTCCTCGACGAGCGCGAGGCGCTGAATGAGTTTGTGAACGACATCTACTACGTCGAGAACAACCGCGCGCAGGCAGACGTGGCGGTGACACTGGCCGCCTACGCGGACCTCGTGCCCGCTCGGCTCAACGCCCCGGCGACGGCCGCAGCTGGCACGTCGGTGCTCGTGGACTATGCCGTGCGCAATGTGGGCGGGTCGCTCCCGGCCCCGGCCTTCCGCCGCGACGGGCTCTACCTCTCCGGCCAGGACACGTGGCCCGGCTTCGGCGCAGCGCAGCGCCTCGCCCGCATCGACGAGCGCGACCCGCTCGGTGGCGGGGCGTCCTACCAACGCGACCGCGCGGTGACGCTCCCGCGCGACCTCACGACAGGGACCTACTACCTCTACCTCGTCGCCGACGCCGACAGCATCCGCTTCGAGGCCGACGAGACGAACAACGTCCTGCGCAGCGACGAGATCGCCGTCACGGCGCGACCGCGCCCCAACCTCGCGGCGACGCTCCTCAATCAGCCGCCCGCGACGGCCTCCGGCGGCGACGTGGTCACGCTGCGCTGGCGCGTCGAAAACGTCGGCCCCCTCGCCACCGTCGCGACGAGTTGGACGGACGCCGTCCTGCTCTCCACAGACGCGGCTCCCTCGGGCGACGATATCCGGCTCGACGCCGTCGTGCGCGTCGGCACGCTCGCGCCGGGGGCGAGCTACGAGGCCTCCGCCGAGGTGACGCTGCCCGCCGACCTGACCGGCACCTACACGCTCCTGGTGGACGCCGACAACGACCGATCCGTGGACGAACTCGCCCGCGAGAACAACGCGGCGCTCCCCACCACGACGACCGACCTCGGCCTCGCCGCCCCCGCAGATCTCCGCATCGCCTCGGTGACGATCACGGGCACCCCGCAAGCCGGGCAGCCGGTGCGCGCCGTCGTCACCGTCGCCAACGACGGCGCGGCGGTCCCAGCGCGGACGTCATGGACCGACGCCTGGACGCTCTCGCCCGGCACCGAAACCAGCGGCGAGACGGTGACGCTGCTCACGCAGACCGTGCAAGGCCCGCTCGCACCAGGCGCGACCTACACCCACACCGTCGACCTCTTCCTCCCCGAGTACGCCGCCGGGAGCCACCTCCTCACCACCACGGTCAACCGCGACCGCCGCGTGACCGAGGCCGGGCAGGTCGCCAACAACACCGACGCGCGCGTGCTCGACATCGTGCTGCCGCCGCCGGTGGACCTCGTCGTGGAGAACGTCGTGGTGCCCGCCGGAGCCGAGCCCGGCGACGAGGTGACGATCACCTATGACCTCGTCAACCGCGGGCAGAACACCTTTGCAGGGCTGTTCTTCGACGCCGTTCACTTGTCGCTCGACACACGCTTCGACATCGAGGACCCGCGCCTCGCCTTCGAGCGCCGCTCGCTCAGCATCGCGCCGGGCGTGCGCCGCACGATGACGATGACCGTGCGGCTACCCGAACCAGGTGCACCGATCCACGTCCAGAACGCCTCGGGGAGTGACGCCTCACAGCGCCTGGGCGAGGTCCCGCTCGGGGCCGCGCCGAACGCCGTCGCCGCGCTGCGCGGTGGGTCGCCGAACCAGCCGCCCGAGAACGTCGACGCCGACGGCACCGTGCCAAACCTCGTGCCGGGGCAGTACCGCGCGATCGTCTGGACCGACGTGCGCGGCGGCGTCCGCGAGACCGACAACGACAACAACCGCACGGCGTCCAGCAGCGCCGTTGGCGTCGACCTCCCGTCGCTCACGCTCGGGCAGGCCCAGCCGCTGACGCTGCTCCCCGGCCAGAGCCGCTACTTCAAGCTCGACGTGCCCGCCGGGCGCGACCTCCGCTTCACGCTCGACAACCCGACGACCTTCCGCGACGAGGAGTTCGAGGTGTTCGTCGCCTACGACCGCGTGCCCTCGCCCGGCGACTTCGACGAGGCGTTCTTTGCCGAGAGCGCACTCGGCGCGCCCGAGGTGCTCGTGCCGACCTCGCAAGCTGGAACCTACTACGTGCTCGTTCGCAACCCCTACCTCCTCGCGTTCAGCAACGACCGCGCGGACGTGTCGTTGACTGCCGAGGCATTCACCTTTAGCCTCTTCAGCACCACGCCGGAGGCCGGCGGCAACCAGGGCCGGGTCGTCGCCACGATCCGCGGCGCGCAGCTCACCGAGGGCACCGCGTTCCGCCTGGAACGAGGCGGCACCCGCATCGACGGCGCGCTCGTGCGCCTGCTCAGTTCGATGGAGGCCGAGGTGCGCTTCGACCTGCGTGGGCAGCCCCTCGGGCAGTATGACCTTGTCGCCGCGCAGGGTGGCAGCACCGCCCGCCTGGACGACGGCTTCGAGGTGCAGGTACCGAGCGTGGCTGGCATCCGCACGGGCGTTGTCGCTCCCACGGGCGTGCTTATCAACGACGCGACGGCCTACGAGGTCGTGCTTCGCAACGACGGCAACACCGACCAGGACCTCGTGGTCTTGGCCGTCGCCCTCCCCTTCGACCAGATGTATGCGTTGGAGACCGAGGACTTCGTGGGAGCCATGCTCCCGGCTGATGCCGTCGCCAACAGTCCGGACCTCGTCCTGCCCAACGCAGGCATCCAGATGCGCATCGGCGGGGACGAGGCGGCGGACCTAGGCGAGTGGGGCGTCCTCACGGTGTTTGCCAAGAACGTGCGCGTCGGAGAGACGCGGACCGCGCGCATCGTCGTGCCGTCGGTGCTCGGCACGCCGGGCGAGCCGTTCCCCGTCTACGTGGACGCGCTCGGGTTCTCGCAGGACGAGTTCGCCGAAGTCGCGGCCCTGGCGGCCCAGGAGCTTGCGCAGACGATGGCCGAGGTCGACCGCTCGACGCTGCCGCCCGAGGCGCAAGCCTGGGTGGACGTGCTCACGGCTGAACTGGACGCCGGGCTCTCGGAAGCGGACTTCGTCGCCTACTTCGAGTCCGTGGGTCTTTTTGGCGATGGGCCGCTGACGGGCATTTCGCTGCCGCTGCTCTACATGCCGCGCGACGTAGACGCCCCGCCCGTTTCGGGCGGCGGTTCGCAGGCGGCCAACCTCCTCGTGTTCCCGAACGCGGCGAGCCAGGCCTTCAGCCGCGAAGGGTGCCGGACGCTGACCTGCACGCTCGAAGCCATCGGTCGGTTTGTCGCGACGGCCTATGGCTTCGCGACGCTGGCCGGCGTCTTCGGGTCGGGCTGCGTCCTGCTGGGCCTCCTCTGCGCACCAGGGATCGTGGCCGCGGCCCTCGTCCTCGGCGTGATCATGCTGGGCGTCACGCTCTACCGCAACTCAACCGGCCGACCGTGCACGTCCACGCTGCTCTGTAGGCCCTTCTTCGGCTCGGACGACCCCAACGACATCCTCGGGCCCGACGGCTACGGCGATGCGAGGTGGGTGCCGCGTGACGAGCCGATGGCCTACCGCATCCGCTTCGAGAACAACCCGGAGACGGCGAACGCGCCCGCCAAGGAGGTCGTCATCACGCAGACCCTCGACGAGGACCTCGACCTGCGGACCTTCCGCGTGGAGCGCTTCGGCTTCGGGCCGTATGCGTTCGACCTGCCTGGCGAGGGCCGCGCGTTCTACGCCGACCGCCTCGACCTTCGCGACTCGCTCGGGGTGTTCGTGGACGTCTCCACCACGCTCGACGCGCAGACCCGCGAGATCACGCTCGCGCTGCGCGCCATCGACCCGCAGACGGGCGACGTGACCCGCGACCCGCTCTCGGGGCTGCTCCCACCGAACGACGTGCCGCCGGAGGGCGACGGCTTCTTCGCCTACCGCATCACGCCACGCGAGGACGCCCCCGACGCCGCCCGCATCAACGCGCAGGCCAGCATCATCTTCGACAACAACGCGCCCATCGAGACGCCGCCGATCTTCAATACGCTCGACGCCTCGGCCCCGGTGAGCCGCCTCCGCACCGGTTCCACTGTCGTCCTCGACTCGACGAGCGTGCAGCTCGCGTGGACGGGCTCGGACACTGGGGCGGGCCTGGCAGGCTTCGCGCTCTACGGCCGCCGCGTCGACGCTGGGGCCGCACGCTCGGGCAGCAGCGCCGCACCGCCGCCCTTCGCCACGACGACTGAGTTCGCGCCCATCATCACGGGCACCACGGACTCGACCTACGTCTTCGAAGGCACCTTCGGGACAGCGTACGAGTTCTTTACGCTCGCCACGGACCTCGCGGGCAACACCGAGCCGATGAAGTCGGAGCCCGACGGCGGCGTGGTCGTGGCCAACGAGGACGACGGCGAGGCCGCGCTCCCGAGCGTCTTCGAGGTGCAGGGCGCCTACCCGAACCCGTTCCGCTCGAACGCCACGATCCAGTACGCGACCCCCGAAGTGGGCGACATCGAGATCGTGATCTATGACCTGCTGGGGCGCCGGGTGCAGGTCTGGGCGCAACCGCAGCAGACGCCCGGCGTGCACCACCACAAACTCCAGTTCGACCGCCTCGCGAGCGGCCTCTACCTCTACGAGGTGCGCTTCGAGACCGAGTCCGAACGCCTCCGCGAGACAGGCCGCATCACCCACGTCCGCTGACCAACATCCAGCCGGTAGGCAACGCGCCTACCGGCTGACCTGGCGCGCGTAGTCCCAGGCCGCCTCGACGGCTTCCAGGGCGACGTTGTCGGTGACGCGCGCCGCGCCGATCTCGTCGAGGACGATGAAGCGGAGCCGCCCGGCCTGGCGCTTCTTGTCGGACTGCATCGCCGCGATCAGGTCGGCGTTGGTGAAGGCGTCGAGCGAGCCGGGAACGGGGAGCCGGGCGGCCAGCGCGTCGGCGCGCTCCAGCGGGAAGGCCTGCCGCAGCGTGTGGGACAGGTGCAGCGCGGCGCGCATCCCAACCGCGACGGCCTCGCCGTGGGTGAACGTCCCGTAGCCTGCCGCCTTCTCGATGGCGTGCGCGAACGTGTGCCCGAAGTTGAGCAGCGCCCGGCGTCCGCCCTCGCGCTCGTCGCGGCTGACAACATCGGCCTTGACCTCGGCGGAGCGGCGGAGCACGTGCGCGACGGCGTCCCGCTCGCGCGCGAGGAGCGCGTCCCAGTGTGCGTCGAGGAACTCGAAGAACGCGGCGTCGGCGATGTAGGCATACTTCACCACCTCGGCGAGCCCGCTCGTCCACTCGCGCTCGGGGAGCGTGGCGAGGACGGCCTGGTCGACCTGCACGAAGCGCGGCTGGTAGAACGCGCCGATGAGGTTCTTGCCCATCCGGTGGTTGATGCCCGTCTTGCCGCCGATGGCCGAGTCGACCTGCGCCACGAGTGAGGTCGGCACCTGGACGAGCGGCACGCCGCGCAGCGTCGTCGCGGCGGCGAAGCCCGTGAGGTCGCCCACGACGCCGCCGCCCAGCGCAATCATCGGCCGCCGCCGGTCGATGCCGTTCTCCAGCGCCCACGTCTGGATGCGCGCGAGGTGCACCATCGACTTGGTGCCTTCGCCCGCCGGGAGCACGAGCGCTTCGGGCCGCCAGTGGCGCTGCCGGAGTGTGTGCAGGAGCGGCCCGAGGTAATGCGATGCGACATGCTCGTCGGTCACCACGAAGCACGCGCCCGGCGTCAGCCCGCGCACCCGCATCCGCATCGGGAGGTCGCCGAGGTCACCGAAATAGATCGGGTAGCCGCGGTCCTCGGGCAGCGCCACCAGCACCGGCGAATGGTCGAGGGTCGATGTTTGATGTTCCATGTGGTCGTGCAAGCCCTGAATTAGCCCATTGCCTATCGTCTACTCCCCATCCTCAATCATACATCATCAATGGTCCATAGCCTGCGTCTCGATGATGCGGCGGGTGACGGCGAGCGCCGGGCCGGTGGGGATGAAGCGCGAGGCCACGGCGCCGACCTTGTTGGGCAGCCCGCTCACGATGGTGCGCTTGCCCCGCAGCAGCGCGTCGAGGCCGACGGCGGCGACCTTCTCAGGCGTCTCGGCGACGCGGAAGAACTTCTCGTTCATGCCCGCCTCGTCGGCGAAGGCCGTGGCTGTGGGGCCGGGGCAGAGGCAGGTCACGGCGACGCCTGTGCCGCCCACCTCGGCAGCGAGTGCCTCTGAGAAGCTGCGCACGTAGGCCTTCGTCGCCGCGTAGACGCTCATGAGCGGGATCGGCTGGTAGGAGGCCGTCGAGGCGACGTTGAGCACGCCGCCGCGTCCGCGCGCGAGCATCGCCGGGAGAAAGAGCCGCGTCAAGACCGTGAGGTTGGTCATGTTGAGCGTCGCCATGCCCTCCACGCTGGCCGCGTCTTGCTGGGCGAAGGCACCGACGTAGCCGAACCCCGCGTTGTTGATGAGCACGTCGACCTCGTGCCCCGCTTCGGTGATCCGGTCGTAGAGCGTCTGGGTGGCCCCCGCCTCGCCAAGGTCGTGAGCGAGGACGTCGACCTCGGCCCCGGCGCGGCGGAACTCGTCGGCGAGCGCATTGAGCTTGTCCTCACTGCGCGCGGTGAGCAGCAGCCGAGCTTGCTGGAAGGCGAGTTGGCGGGCCATCGCCTCTCCGATCCCGCTCGATGCGCCGGTGACGAGGACGGTCTGGCCGTAGTACGAATTCATGGCGGGGTGGGTCGAGGGTCGAGGGTCGAGGGTCGAGGGTCGAGGGTCGAGGGTCGAGGGTCGAAAGGTGCAGCGAGGGCGCGCCAGGCGTCAACGGTACCGCTCCGATCTCGTTCATTCTTTGGATGCCACACGGAGCGCGTGCGGCGTCTGCGGGCGTTTACCCTCGTCCCATCGCTTGCTCGTCACCGGGCGGCACTGCTAGACTGCATGCTCTTCCCCACCGCCGCCGCCCCGATGCCCGACCTCTCGCGCCGCGCCCTGCTCAATGACGCCATCACCCGCCTGCGCCTGGCGAGCGTCGAGGCACCCGAACGCAATGCCGAATGGTTGCTCTCGCACGTCATCGGCGTGGGACGAGCGCACCTGCTGGCCTACCCCGAGGCGCTGCTCTCGGCCGACGAGGCGGCGCAGTACGAGGCGCTCGTGGCCCGGCGGCTGGCCCGCGAGCCGCTGCAGTACGTCACCGGCGAGGCGCACTTCTACGGCCTCGCGCTGCGCGTCGAGCCCGCCGTGCTCATCCCGCGCCCGGAGACCGAGGAGGTCGTGGAGGCCGCGCTGGCAACCATCGCCGACGCCGACGCGCCGTGGGTGCTCGACATCGGGACGGGCAGCGGGGCCATCGCGCTGGCGGTGAAGCACGAGCGGCCCGACGCCGAGGTGTTCGCCGTCGACGTGTCCGCCGAGGCGCTCGACGTGGCGATGCGCAACGCGCAGCGGCTCGACCTCGACGTGGCGTTCGTGCACGCCGACCTCTTCGACCCGCGCTTCACCGAGCGCGTCGAGAACCGCTTCGACCTCGTGCTCTCAAACCCGCCCTACGTCCCTGACGAAGAACTCGACACGCTCCAGCCGGAGGTGCGCGACTTTGAGCCGGAAGGCGCGCTCGTCACCGGCGGCGATCCGCTACGCTTCTACCGCGCGCTCGCCGTGGTCGGGGCCGAGTTGCTCAAGCCCGGCGGCTGGCTCGTCGTGGAGACGCACGCCGACTACGGCCGGGCTGTGCGCGACCTCTACGCCAGCGAAGAAGGCTTCGGACACGCCGCGCTACGCCAGGACCTCGCCAGGCGCGACCGCATCGTGCTCGCCCAGCAGCCTGCGCATCCGCGCCCCGAGTAGCCACGTTCCTCATGCCTGACGCCCTGCCCCCCGCCACGTGGCACCGCGACGGCTTCACCGTCACCACCGACCGCGCGCGCTTCGACGTGGCCGCGATGCAGGCGTTTCTGGCGGCGGAGTCCTACTGGAAGCCCGGCGTCCCGCTCGACATCGTGCAGCGCGCTGCCGACGGCTCGCTCTGCTTCGGCCTGTTCGACGAGAACGGCGGCGGCGTTCAGATCGGCGGCGCGCGCTGCGTGACCGACACCGCGACGTTCGCCTACCTCGCCGACGTGTACGTCCTCACCGCCTACCGCGGGCGCGGCCTCGGGCAGTGGCTCATGCGCTGCATCCTCGACCACCCCGGCCTCCAGCACGTGAGCCGCTGGCTCCTCACCACGCAGGACGCGCATGCGTTCTACGAGCAAGTCGGCTTCGAGCGCGTGCCCTTCCCCGAGCGCTTCATGGCCGTGCTCAAGCCCGATCCGTGGACGTGAGCCTTGTTCACCGCACGAGCGTCATCTGGATCGTCTGCTGTGCGCGCTCTGTCTCGACCTGTGCGATGTAGACTCCGCTCGGCCATCCCCGCGCGTCGACCTCGATGGCGTGCGTTCCTGCCGGGGTGCCCGCCCGTGTCGTCTCGTAGACAATGCGACCGAGGAGATCGTAGACCCGCAGCGTCACAGTGCTCGGCGTGGGAAGCGTGTAGCGGATCGTCGTGCGCGACGAGAACGGATTGGGCGCATTGGGCCGCACGGCAAACTGCGCCGGGACGCCCGCGGGCTCCTCGGTGGCAACGCCCGTACCGCGCTCGGAGACGAGTTCACGGGCGGGCACGTCGAGCGTGAAGCCGTCGGAGAAGGCGACGGTCGTGGGCTTGCCGTTAGGGTTGAAGGCGACGTAGGTGGGCGTGCCCTCGTCGTCGCGGAAGACGGCGGCGGTGGGCGCGTCGGCGGTGACGGTCGTGTCGACGAGGCCCAGCGCGTCGAGGTTGTAGAGCCAGTGCAGCGTGTGCGCGCGGGACTCGCCGCCCTCGGGCTCGTAGGTCGGGTCGGCGAGGTAGAAGTCGAGCGCGCGGTCGGGCTCGCTGAAGGCGAGGTATTCCCAGAGGATGTCCTTCCAGATCACGGGCTGGCCGCCGCGCGCCGCCACCACGGCGTCGTAGTTGCGCGTGACGAAGTCCGGGTGGCGGCCGAGGTAGAGCGAGCCGCCCGTGAGCGGCAGGATGTTGATGCCGTGGATGAACTCGGGCTCGGTGCCGAAGAACGTCGTGTGCGCGCCCTTGCCGCCCCACACGATGCCGAGCGCCACACGCGAGTAGGCTTCGGGGAAGACCTCGTCGTTGACGTCGAACCAGTACTCCTCGATGGCCGACGCTTCGGTGGCGAATAGGTAGATGCCGAGGTCGCGGATATCTTGTTGACCGGTGAGCGCGCCCCACAGCACCGTCGCCGCGGCGAACTGCATCGACTCGGAGCTCGACTCCTGGTTGTTGCCGTCGGGGAAGTCGCCGTGGCCGGACGCCCAGCCGTGGCCGGCGTAGGCGTCGAACGAGCGGAGGAACGGAAACTGCGTGTCGCTGCGGTCCCAGTTGGCGGCGTCGCGGATGAGCAGGTTGACCATTCCGCCCCAGTTCTCCTGAGCCGCCCACGCGGGGTCGTACTGCGCGACCGTCGCGGCGGCCATGATCGAGTAGCCCCAGTGGAAGTGGTGGTCGTTGATCTGCGTGTCGGACCCGAAGCTCGCCGGGTAGCCCGTGAGCACGTCCCACGTCGCGTTGTAGAAGTACTGCTGCGCTCCGCCCGCCGTGAGCCAGTCCTGCAGCCGCGTCTTGATCTGGGCGAGGAAATAGTCGCGCTCGGTCGCCATGCCGAGTTGGTCGGCGATGTGGACGAGGCGGGCGAAGCGGCCCAGCGCCTTGCCGCCGAAATAGGTGTCGATGATCGGCAGCGTCTCGCGGGCGGTCTGCTCGACGAAGCCGCGCAGCGTGGCGCGGTCGTAGGCCCCGCGGTCCGGCAGCGAGGGCAGCACGCCATCGAACGGGAGGTCGGTGACGAAGGTGTTGCCTTCGAGCAGGCGCATCGTGCCGCGCGGCGATTCGTAGGTGAGGCCGGTGGTCGGCGTCTCGGTGTGGAGCCACTGGTGACGGTAGAGCGCCGTGAGCGTCTCGTTGCGCAGACCGGGGTTGCTCTCCTTCGGCTCGGTGGTGGCGGTGTAGGTCGTCCGCAGGCGGGCCGTGGCCTCGTCGTAGACCCACTCCACGCGGGTGTCGGTGACAAAGGCGTAGGCGCGGACGCGGAAGCGCGCGAACGTGCCCGGCGTTGTGTCGGGCAGCAGGGCGACGGAGAAGTAGTCGGCGCCGTTCAGGTCCGACGTGACGACGCTCGTCCCGGTCCAGTCGGAGCCGGTCGGGCCGAAGATGCCGTAGTGGCGGCCGTCCACGGTGACGCCGAGCACGTTGCCGTCGTCCAGCCAGACGGTCGGCGTGCCTGCGAAGGCGATGCGTGCGTCGCCGCCGGTGCGCTCGAAGAAGACGAACGGCAGCCCGTGCCCGAGCGTGGCCTCCAGCGTGTTCGTGCCGTCTTCCCAGCGTGCGGTGACGGTCCAGTCGCCGTAGCCCTTCACCGCGGTCTCGCTCGCTGCAAGGCCTTCCACGCCGACGATGAGTTGCGGAGTGTAGGGGAAGAAGTAGTCGGTGGCGGCGAGGACGGCGTTGGGCTCGTAGCCCATTTGCAGGCCCTCAGAGAGCGCGCGGGCCGAGAGCGGGTGCGCGAGGAGCGGCCCCGAGAACGGGTTCTCGAAGAACGGGAAGAGCAGGCTGCTCCAGAAGTCGTTCGTCTGGACCGGCTGGTCGAAGCCCTCGGCGACGAGCGGGAAGACGTTGCGCCCCGCTGCGTTCTGTGGCCCCACCGTGCCGCCCGGCTGCGTGGTGGCGTAGCTCCCCTGCCCCACCGGCTGCTGCTGTGCGACGGCTTGTGGCAGTGCCGCCAGCGCGACGAGCAGGAAGAGAAGCGAGATCAGGCGAAGTCGGAAGGCCATCTATTCGGGGCGATGAAGGGAAGCGCCCAGGGCCTACCAGAGGCTCGCGGCATTGTTCATGCGTTCCGACACCTACGCGCATGACCGACACCCTGATCGCTCCGCCTACCTAGCCCTAGAGTCCTAAGCGATACCACGAGGGCCTCGCACAGTGGCCGGTGCTGTTCGCATCTTAGGGTGCCCTGTTCACTAAGCCTCTCCGGTCCGTGCGCCTGCCCGTCCTCCTGCTCCTGCTGCTCGCCCCCACCGTGCTGGCCCAACCGGCCCGCCTCGTCACGCCCGACGACTGGGCGGCGCACTACATCGAGCGCCTGCAGCGGCGCGGCCACCTGCTGGAGCTAAACCCGACCCTGCTTCCCTACCGCGAGGCTGACCTGCGCGACGCGCTCCACGCGCTCGATCCCAAGAACTTGTCGCCGACCGAGCAGGGCTGGGTGGACCTGCTCCGCGTCCGCTACGACGGCGCGCGGCCCGACGGCGAACGCCACGACTCTGGTGCGGTGCAGCTCGGCCTGCACGCGGGCGCGGGCGGCCTCTCGACCACCAACGACCGCCTCGACCCGCTGCGCTTCCTCGACGTAAGCGCCCTGCCCGAGCCGGCGCCGCTCCCCGAAGGGGAACCCCTCGACGTAGACGCGCTGCCGGGCGACGAACGCGCAGCGCGAGACCTCGCACGCCTCATCGACCCCGGCGTCCAAGCCGGTCCGTTTCGGTTTCACTACAGCCTCCACCTAAATGCCTGGATGGCGTACGGGGACTTCATCGCACAGGCGGGCGGGCAGGCCAATTCGGTGCTCAACGAGGACCCCGACGGGCTCGACGTGGTGCTGCGCCGCGTCTCGCGCGTCGAGGACAGCTACGTCGGCTATGGCGGCAAACGCGCCGGGCTCTACGTCGGGCGCTACGCACAGCATTGGGGCATCCCGGGGCAGACGGCGCTCCTGCTCTCGGACAACCCGCGCACGTTCGACCAGATCGGGCTGCGCCTCGGCGGCGAGCGCTTCAGCCTGCACAGCACCATCGGCGAACTCGACAGCGTGACCGACGACGGGCGCTTCACCGGGCGCGTCGGCGAGCGCTTCCTGGGCGATACCGGCGTCCGGCGCTACCTCGCCGCGCACCGCTTCGACTGGCGGCCGACGAAGCACTTCGGGCTGGCGTTCATGGAGGCCGTGGTCTACTCGGGACCCAATGCGTCGCTTTCGCCCAAGTTTTTCAACCCGGCCTCGCTCTTCCTCCTCCTCGTCGACAACACGCCCAAGAACGACGAGAACAACGGGTTTGCAGCGGGCCTCATCTGGGGGCAGATCGGCAAGCTCACGCTCCAGGGCCAGCTATTGCTCGACGACCTCGACGTGCTGAACGCTTCGGAGCCTGCCTCGGTGGCGCTCGCGGGCACGGCCACGCTGGCGGGCGTACGGCCGTGGCTCGACCTAGGGCTGGAGGCCGACGCTGTCTCGGGGCGCGCCTACAACACCACGCAGCCAGAGGGCCGCTACCTATTTGCGCAGCGGGGCCTCGGCACGCAGTTCTCCGACTACCTCCGCTTCGCCGTCTGGGGCGAAGCCTACGCCGACGCCTTCGTGCCAGGCCTCATGGTGCAGCCGCGCGCCGAGGTGCTCCTACAGGGCATCCGCGACCCGCGCCAGCCCTACCCCACCGACGAGGAAGCGCCGACGTTCCTGGACGGGACCCTCGAACGCACGCTCCGCCTCGCGACGCGCGTACGCTACCAGCCGATCCCCAACGCCTGGATCCGCGCCGACTTCGGCGTTAACCTCGTCGGCAACGAGAACAACGTCGAGGGCGTGAACCGGACGCGCTTCGTTGGCATCGTCGAGGCAGGCGTCTCGGTCCAACTGGAGCGGATCTACCAGATGGGGTTCTAGCACGCTCCAAGTCGTTCGCACAGCACCTTCGCTGACGCCTCGCTTACCACGTCGTAGGTTCGCCCCCTGACTTTCGACCTGCGACCCGTGCCCCAAGACCCGAGACCCACCGACCGCCTCCGTGATACCCTTGCCGCCACGACCGAACGCGGCGAGAAGGCCATGGGGCTCTTTCTCACCAACGGCTTCCCCGACCCGGCCGCCACGCTGCCCATCCTGCGCGCCATCGACGACGCCGGGGCTGACTTCATCGAGCTTGGGATGCCGTTCAGCGACCCGCTCGCCGAGGGGCTGCCCATCCAAGAGGCCTCGGAGCGCGCGCTGTCGCACGGCGTCACGATGGCCGACGCCTTCGAGACGGCGCGGGCCTTCCGCGCGGAGAGCGAGACGCCGCTCCTGCTCATGGGCTACACCAACCCGGTGCTGCGCTACGGCGCGGGCAACTTCTGCCGCGATGCCGTGTCTGCGGGCGTGGACGGACTGATCCTGCCTGACCTCCCGCCGGAAGAGGCCGACCTCATCGAGGTCGAGGCCCAGGCCGCGGGGCTGCCACTCGTCTTTCTCATCGCGCCCAACACCACGGACGACCGCGTCCGACTTGTCGATGTCCGCGCCAGCGCCTTCGTCTACGCCGTCTCCATCACCGGCCTCACTGGCACGGGACTGGGCGACGCCGACCGCACGGACGCCTACCTGGCCCGCGCGCGAAGCCTCGTCGAAGCCAACCCGCTGCTCGTCGGCTTCGGGATCAAGTCGAACGACGACGCGGTTCGGCTCACCGCTCACACCGACGGCTTCATTGTCGGGAGCGCGCTCATCCGCGAGGCCGAGCGCCTCTGGGACGACCCGTCGCTCTCGGACGCCGACCGCCTCACGCAGATTGCCGACTTCGCACGGCGGCTGAAATACGGCTGATCCTGTTTCGTATTGCGTGTTGTCTCACCCGCTGCCCAATACGAAACACGCAACACGCTCTATGCTCCTCCGCTTCGTTCTGCTCCTGACTCTCCTAGTGCCCTTCGTTGGGTGCGGGTCTGGCGAGCCGTATGTGCCGCAGGAGCGCGGGCTGCTGGGCGAGGTGCTCGAGGTGACCGACTCCGAGACGTCGGCCGGGCCGGTCGGCGACGCCCTGCGCGAAGAGCTCGCGAGCAACGTGACCACGCTCAACCCGGTCGGCGGCGAGCCTGCGTTCAGCGTCCGGCGGCAGGGCCTCGCGCCGCAGTTCCTAAACAACATCAAGCTGCAGCGGTCGGTCGTCTTCGTGGCCCCGCTCAGCGACTCGACCAACACGGCGCGCTTCCTCCAGGCACGCTTCGGCGAGGACACGCGCGCGGCCATCGCCACGGCCGACCCTGGCGGCGGCGTGATCGAGCGGCCCGACCTCTGGGCGCGGGGGCAGATGATCTACTTCGCCACGGACACCACGCCAGAGCGCCTCGCTGACGCGATCCGCGCCAAGGGCTCGGAGATGCGGCGCAACTTCAACGCCGTCCAACTCGCCGGGACGACCACGGAGATGTACGACAAGGGCCGCCAGATCCTGCTCGAAGACACGCTGATGCAAGACCACGACTTCGCGGTCGGCATCCAGCACGACTACTTCATCGCCACCGACACCAGCTTCGCACCTGCCCCGCCGTTCGACGTCGGCACCGAGGCGCACGTGGTGTGGCTGCGGCGCACGCTCGTCGAGATCCAGCGCAACCTTCTCGTCTACTACGTAGACGGCGTCTCCGCCGACGAGGCTGAAGCCCTGCTGGAACCGAGTCTGATCGTCCGTCGCTTCGACCGCGTGACGAGCCAGTTCTTGCGTGGCGCGCAGAACGACAGCGCCTACGTCTTCACCGAGCCGCGCATCTCGGTCGACCTCGACACGACGACCATCGGCGGCAACGAGGCGCTCGAAGTGCGCGGGCTGTGGCGCATGAACCTGTTTGTGCAGGGCGGCCCGTTCATCGCCTACGCCTTCCACGAGCCGACGCAGGAACGGCTCTACCTGATGTATGGCTTTGTCCTCGCTCCCGGCAAGGACAAGCGCGAGTTCGTGCGCCAGCTCGAGGCGATGGCGCGCACGTTCCGCATTGCCGACGCAGCGGCCGGTCCGGCGGAGGTCGCCGCACTTGGCCTCCGTGAATCCGCTGGCCGCGCATCGATTCCCGTTCTATGTCATCCTGAGCGGAGATCCGCAGGATCCCAGTCGAAGAGTCTTGCCCCCGCGCAGGCGGGAGATCCTAGGATCGGCGTCGTGTCCCAACTGGAATGCGGTGACGAGACGGAGACCCTTCGACTCGCTGTGCTCGCTCAGGGTGACAACCTATGGGCTAGCATCACCGACATGAACGTAGGTGCAGCCGAGGTGGCCACGCATCATCCTACGCAGCATTTCGACGCGGCTCATCACGAGCCCGGCTGAATCATGGGATCGATGCTCGCGTTGTAGGTTCTCGCTGCGGGGTATTGGTCCCCGTCCTATCTAGCGAGAACCACGCACCTCTACCCCATGTCTACCCAAACAAAAACCATCTCGCGCCTTGCCAAGAACGGGGCCGACGAGAGTCGCCTCCTCAAGCTCGGCCTGCCAAAAGGCAGCCTCCAGGATTCGACGTTCGACCTGCTCGACAAGGCGGGCTTCTCCTTCTCGGTTCGCAGCCGCTCCTACTTCCCCTCGATCGACGACGACGAGCTGACCGCGATGCTCGTCCGCGCGCAGGAGATGGCGAAGTACGTCGAGGACGGCGTCTTCGATGCCGGGATCACCGGCCTCGACTGGATCGCCGAGACCGGCGCCGACGTCCAGGTCGTCGAAAACCTCGTCTACTCAAAGGCCTCGATGCGGCCTGTCCGCTGGGTGCTCGCCGTGCCCAACGACTCGCCGATCCAGGGCGTCCAAGACCTTCAGGGCAGGCGCATTGCGACGGAAGTCGTCAACCTGACCCGCACATGGCTTGAGAGCAACGGCGTCGAGGCCGACGTGGAGTTTTCCTGGGGCGCGACCGAGGTCAAGGCCCCCGACCTCGTGGACGCCATCGTGGAGGTCACCGAGACCGGCAGTTCGCTGCGCGCCAACAACCTCCGCATCGCCGAGGTGCTGCTGGAATCGAACACGCAGCTCATTGCCAACAAAGCCGCGTGGGAGAACCCGTGGAAGCGGAAGAAGATCGAGAACCTTGCGATGCTGATGCAGGGCGCGATCCGCGCCGAGGGCAAGGTCGGTCTCAAGCTCAACGCGCCGCGCGCCGCCGTGCCGGAGATCGTGAAGCAGCTCCCCGCGCTGCGCAACCCGACGATCTCCCCGCTCTTCACCGAGGGCTGGGTCGCCATCGAGACGGTGATCGCCGAGCGTGAGGTCCGGACGATCATCCCCGAACTGAAGCGCCTTGGCGCAGAGGGGCTGATCGAGTACCCGATCGACAAGATCATTCCGTAGGACAGCCTACGGCCTGAGGGACGGTCACGCCGCGTTGCACCGGCTCCGAATGAGCGCGAGGCACGCCTCTTGACTCCCCCCGTTTCACTCCCCATGAAGGGTCGTGAAACTGTCCCCCTCACCCGTGAGGGGGACAGTCCGAGGAGCGGAGCGCGTGAGCGCGGAGGCGACGCAGGACGGGGGGAGCCCTGCAAAGTGTAGAGGCCAATGCCCAGTATCTTGTGATCTGCTTTTCCACAGCGACCAACAGAAGCGTCCCATGAAACTCCTCGACATCGCCCATGCCCGCTCGGGCGACAAGGGCGACGCCGTCAACGTCGGCATCATCGCACGCGAGCCAGAGCACTACGCCACGCTCCAGGCGCTGCTCACGCCGGAGCGCGTGAAGGCGCACTTCGGGCCGATGGTGACCGGCGAGGTCGAGCGCTTCGAACTGCCCAACCTGCACGCGCTCAACTTCCTGCTCCACGGCGCGCTCGGCGGCGGCGGCACGGTCTCGCTCAAGCTCGACGCGCAGGGCAAGACCTACGCGGCCCACCTGCTGAAGATGGAGGTGGACCTCGTAGGAGCCGAGGGGTAGGACGTGGCTCGAAGGGCGCAGGTCGTAGGGCTGCTCGGGGCGCTGCTCGGTGTCCTCTTGGTCGTACCGCTCAGTTCCGGCTGTGGCGGTGCGCCGGGAGCCGATGTGCCCGACAGCACGATGGTGGCCGCCCTGACCGACCTCCACCTGCTGGACGCCCGCCGCGAGACGTTCGGCGACAGCACGGCCGGACGGCCCCTCGCGCTCGACTCGCTGCGGGTCACCGCACTCGCCCAGCACGGCCTCGACACGACCGCCTTCGAGGCGGCGCTCGACGCGCTCACCGCAGAGCCGGAGCGGCTGCGGCAGGTCTACGACTCCGTGATCGTACGGCTCAACACGGCCAGCACTGCCCTCCGCCAGCAGGACTTTTGAGAACCTATCTGGCAAGAGCACTGATGGGCTGCAAGCGGCTGCGACCCCCCGCCTTCCGCGTTGCGCTGCATCGCCGATGCGTGCGCATCGCCTGCTTCACGCGCCTCGAAGACGGCCGTCTCGCTCGCTTTCGCCCTGATCCTCCCTCACCAAACAGGTTCTGACGTGCGCATCCTCACGACCTCGTCGAACCAGTCGCTCGTGGCGCGCGGCGTGCGCCGGACGGTAGCCGGGCTGATCCGGTCGTCGCTGCGGTCGAGCTTCCGGTCGGTGCGCTGGGTCGGGGCGTGGCCGCTGTTGCCCGAGGGCCAGCCCGTTGTCCTCTACGCCAACCACCACAGCTTCTTCGACGGCTACCTGCTCTGGTGGCTCCTCACGCAGCACCTCGACCGCCCGCCGCTCGTGTGGATGCGCGAGCACGACCAGATCCCGCTCTTCGGCCCCCTCGGCACGTTGCCGTTTCCCGAGGACGATGCCCGCCGGCGCGCCCAGACGCTCCGCGAGACCGCGCGCCGGATGCGCGCGGTGCCCGAGACCACGCTGTTTCTATTTCCCGAGGGCGAGCAGCGACCGCCGGACGCAGGCATCGGCCCGTTCGAGACAGCTGACTTGGCGCGCGTCGCGCGGCTGGTGCCCGACGCAGCGTGGTGGCCCGTCGCGCTGCGGCTGACGTGGTGGGACGCCGACCGCCCTATCGCTCTTCTAACTGGCGATACGCCGCACGACGCACCTGACGGTGACGAACGCCCTCGCCTCGATGCGCTCCTTAACCGGCTCCGCGCGGTCCGTCCAGTTGGCGACGGCGTGACGATCGACGGAGTACCGGCGGCTTCGCGGGTGTTGCTCGACGGCAAGCGCGCTCCGGGCGAACGCTGGAACCTGACGGTCCTCGGGCCGCTGCTCCAGCGCTTCAGCTAGGCCGCTCCGCTGAGCACGCACCGCGCCACCCTCACGAGTTCTTCGGCAGGGGGCAATTCGCGAACCGCCTCCTGCGCCCTAAACTTGCGTGGCGGGTAGTGTATCCGCTCCCGCTTGCCTCGCACGCCTCCCGCCGCCCATGCCGACGCTGCTGGTGCTCCTGCTGACGATGCTCTCGCCGACGCCCCCTGCGTGCTGTGCCGACGGCGACGCGCCCGCCCCGCCCGCCGTGCTCTCCTTCGCCACCTATTCGGACTCGCTCGCGACGTTCTACGGTTCGCGCGACGTGACCGCGATGAAGCGGCTCTACCAGGACGCCGCGACGGTCGAGCAGCGGCTCCTCGCCCGCTACCGGCTCTTCCCGATCACGCAGGACGGCACCTACCTCGATGACCTCCCCGACGCCGACGAGGCGGAGTCGGCCCGCGAGTTGGCGCTGCTCTCGGCGCTCTGGGCCTACCGCGTCGCCAACGCCCCGCCGTGGAAGGTGCCGACCTACGGCCGCCGCTCGGAGGCCCTCCTCGACCGCGCCAAAGCGCTCGACGACGACGACCCCTACGTCCTCCTCGTGGACGGCCAGGCACTACTCTACAAGCCCTCGATCTTCGGCGGCGACGTGAACGCGGCGCTGGTGCGGTTCCGGCACCTCCGGCGCGTCCTCCCGCAGCACCCGCACACGGGCATCCCCCGCGTGGAAGCCGACGTGTGGGCGTGGTATGCGATGCACAAGCTCGGCCACGACGCCGCTGACGGCCTCCGCGAACAGTTGCTCGCCGAGCAGCCCCCGGTGCTCTTCCGGCAGTTCCTCACGGACCCGCCGTGAGCCTTCCTTTCGACTGGACGGAGATAGCCATCGCCGTACTCGGCGTGATGCACGCGGGGATGGCACTCGTGCTGCTCGTGAACCTGGCATACCTGCGCCGGACGCGCACGCCGCATCCTACTCCGGACGAGGCGCTACCGGCGCTATCGGTGCTCGTCCCGGCACGCAACGAGGAGGACAACCTGCGCCACCTCCTGCCCTCGCTCGCGGCGCAGACCTACCCGCACGTCGAGGTCATCGTAGTCGACGACGCCTCCGACGACGCGACCTGGGACGTGCTGCACGAGCATGCCTCGGCGTTCGAGACGGCGGGGCACACGCTTCGTCCTCTGCGCGGCGATGGGCCACCGGCGGGCTGGCTCGGCAAGCCGCACGCGCTCTACCAAGCCACGCGCCACGCCACCGGCGGCATGTTCGTCTTCCTCGACGCCGACACCGGGCTGCTCGGCCCCGACGCGCTCCGGCGCCTCGTCGAGCGATTCGTCTCGTGTGAGACGGCATCAGGACCAGACGCCACCGTGCTGTCGGGGCTGCCGCTCTACCGTGACCGGGGCGGGGCCGCGCTGCTGACGAGCCTCGTCCCCTTCTCGATCCTAAGCGCGCTGCCGCTGCCGCTCGTCCCGCGCACCCGTGCCCCATCGGTCGGGGCGCTCAACGGGCAGGTCTGGACGATCCGCAGCGAGGCCTACCGCCAGCACGAGCCACACGCCACGCACCGCGACGACATCCTCGAAGACGTGCAGATCGGCCGGACGCTGAAGCGCGAGGGCATGCGGCTCCACTTCGTCGAGCTTGGCGATTGCGTCTCGGTGCGGATGTATGGCACGCTCGGCGAGGCATGGCGTGGCTTCCGCAAGAACGCCTACCTCCTCGCAGGCGGGCGGCCCTCGACGTTCGTGCCGCTGTGGCTGCTCTACGCGGCGCTGTTCGTCGTCGGGCCGTGGCTGGCGCTTGCGGGCGGCGTTCCATGGCTGCTCGCCAGCGCCGTCGTGCTCAAAGGCGGCTGCGACCTCGCGCGGCGGCTCCCACTGTGGCTCCCCGTCGTCGCGCCGCTCGTCTTCGTGCTCGCCAACGTGCTCCAATTGGACTCGGCTGTGAGCCACGGGACAGGCGGTGTGGCCTGGAAAGGCCGGAGCGTGTAGCGAGCCGCTGACTTCAGCGCGCCACCGTGAACGCGCGGACCGTGCACTCAGAACCGGCGCAGAGCTGCGCCCAGTAGACGCCTGCGGCCCAGCCCTGCATGTCGAGGGGGAGCGTGTGCGTCCCAGCTCCGCGCACCTCGTCGGCCAGCGTGGCGATGCGTCGTCCGAGTGCCGAACGCACATCGAGGCGGACGGAGGCGGGTTCGGGCAGCGTGAGATGGAGCGTCACAGGTCCTATGCTCGGGTTGGGCGCGACGGCGAGGCTCGGGCGGGTGCGCCCGGGCGTCGTCTCGGTAGCCGTGCCGGTTGCGGCGGCATAGTGCACGACGGTGACGCTCGTGCCGGGGAGCGTGAGGTCGAGCGTCCCAGCTTCGCTCTCGTCGAGCGGGGTCAGCGCCTCAGCGTGGCGACCGTCTTCGAAGCGATACAGCGTGTGCCCAGCCATGCCCGCAGGGCGGGCGACCATGACAGTCTGCGCCTCGGGGGTCTTGTTCAGGAGGACGACACTCACACCGGTCTCGTCGCGCACGGCGAAGGGCTGCACGTCGTAGCCGTGGACGTTCATCCCCGAGTGGTGCGGGAGGTCGGGCAGCGGCGCAGCCGTCGTGGCGGTGCGCAGGAGCGTGCTGCCGGGCATCAGGCGGCCGGGCCCGGCGAGGAGTTGCCAGGCGTAGTACGGCGCGCGCTCCTCGAAGGCCGGGTACCACCGCAGCACGCCGAAGCCGCCGAGCGTCTCCCACCGCAGCGCGATGTCGAAGCCGCCCTGCGCCGCGTGCAGCAGCGCCGCTGTCTGCACGACTCCGCCGAAGGTGTCCACGTTGCGCGGGTCGGTCCAGAGTTCGCCGGTCGGCGTGCCGTCGCGCGTCCAGAGCGCGGACACGTTGTAGGCGTCGAGCATCAACCGGAGGTCAGGGTGCCCGGCCGTCTGCGTGCGGATTTTGAGCGGGGCCTCCTCGTACCAGATCGTGCGGCCCATGATCGTGGCGTCGGTGTCGTCGGCGTTCCACGAGAGGAAGAGGTTCGACGAGACGACGTCGAGCAACGCGGGGCCGTCGGGACGCGACAGGACGCGCGCGGCCCAGTAGCCGTTCTCCCACCCCGAGAAGCCCGACGGCCCGCCGATCGCGGAGCCGGGATCGGCGTCGCGGATGGCGCGCGCGGCGTCGAGGTAGAGCGTCGCCGAGAGGTTGAGGGGGAAGTAGTACGGCCGCTCGGCGCTGAGGTAGTTGATCTCGTCGTAGACGATCCAGGTGTCCACGTCGTCGGCGTAGCGTGTGGCAAGGGCGCGCGCGGCCTCGGTCCAGGCGGCGTGCTGCGTGGCGTCGTTCCACCACGGGTCATCGGCGGTGCTGGTGCGCCAGTCCTCGCCCTGGAAGAGGCATACGATGGGCACGTAGCCCGCCGCGACGACCTCGCTGATTTCCCGGTCGAGGTCGCTCCAGTCCCAGACGCCAGGTTCGGGGCTGAAGAGCCGAGGGTAGGCCCAGATGCGCACGCTCGTGAAGGGCAGCTGCTCCAGCTTGGCGAGCGCAACGGGCGCGCTGTAGGTGTTGCGGTGGTACTGGATGCCGTAGTAGTCCGCCGGGATCGTCCGCACCACCTCGTCCGTCACGGCGATCTTCACGGGCTGCGCGAGGGCAGCAGGATTCAGGACCGCGGTCAGGAGCAGGAAGACGTAGCGGGCAGGCACCGGCGCAGGAGGATTACTTCGCGGAGTCGTGTCCCCTGCACGGTTCGCCGGACGCCCGTGTTTCGCTTCGCTCGGCTTACTTCGTGCGTGGTTGCCCTGAGCGCGCCTCAGCCGATCCCGGAAAAGTGGCGAGCGGGTGATCACTTTCGCGAGCGAATCGCACGGAGGCTACTACGCACCCCCTTCGTCCCTCCCTGTATCGCGTCCCTCCTCGCAATCTGTGCCGGTCATGCAACGCTTCCTACGCCTCGCGCTCGCCGTCCTCTTCCCCGCATTCCTTTTTGCCGCCGCGCTTTCTCCTGCGGTCTCGTTCGCCCAGTGCTCGATCTCGTGGGCCGAGCCCGACAACGGCGTCTGGTCCGACGCCACCAACTGGGCCCCGGCCCGCGTGCCGGGCATCGGCGACCAGGTCTGCATCACGACGCCAGGCACCTACATCGTCACGCTGAACGCCTCGGCGGAGGCCGGTGAACTCACGGTCGGCTCGGGCAGCATGGACGGCGAGCAGCGGCTGCGCACCAGCGGCGGCAACGTCAACCTTACGCTCAGCGGCGACCTCCGCGTGCAGACCGGCGGGCGCTTCGACTTCTCCTACCTCCTCGACGTCAGCGGCAGCGTCAGCGTCAATGGCGGCTTGCTGCGCATGGGCTCGGCGACGGCCACCGTCTTCCGCAGCGACGGCCCCGTTGAGGTCGCAGCGGCAGGCGAGCTGAGCGTGCAGGGCACCCTCGCCGCGCCGACTGTGCTAAACAACGGTCTGCTGCGTATCACGGAGCGGCTCACGATCGAAGACGGCACCGTCCTCGACAACCGCGGGGAGTTGATCCACGAGGGCGGCGGTGGCGGACGCAGCATCGCGGGCGATGGCGAACTGCGTAACAGCGGCACGCTCCGCAAGGTCAACCGCGGCAGCGTCCCGATCCAGGTTCCGCTAACCAACACGGGGGCGCTCGTCGTCGAGGAGGACAACATCCTCATCGAAGCGCCAAGCACACACACGGGCGCGACGCTCACCGTCGCCGATGACAAGCTGCTGCGCTTCCAGAACGGCGCGACCCACACGTTCACCACCGTCACGCTCGGCGGTACCGGCACCATCGAGGTCAACGGCACCACCACGCTCGACGCGCCCGACTTGGAGATTCCGGCCGGGCTCACCTTCGAACTCAGCAGCGGCGCTACGTTCAACGGAGGCGACGCGCTCACCGTGCACGGCACGCTGGAAACAGGCTTTCAGACGACGCTCACAGGCACCGGCATGCTGTCCGTCGCGGAGGGCGGCTTTGTAGAACTGCGAAGCACCCTCGACGGGTGGACGCTGGCGAACACGGGCACGGTCGATGTCACCGAGGGCCTCACGTTGCAGAACGCCGAGATCGTCAACGACGGCACGCTGATCCTAAGCGCCTCGACGCGCGCCATCAACGGTACCGGCCGCGTGGTCAACCGCAGCGATGCGCGCAAGACGAGCCGCTTCTTCTTCGAACTCGCGGTCCCGTTCGTGAACGAAGGCCCCTTCGATATCGAGGACGGCTCGCTGACCATCACGGACGTATTCGAGAACACCGAGGCAGGCACGCTGCGCGGCGTGGGGACGCTGAGCCTGTTCAACGGCACGTTCGAGAACGCGGGCACGGTCGCGCCGGGCCTGTCGCCGGGGCGGCTCCAGGTAGCGGGGACCTATCCCAACGGCGACGGCACGCTCGCGATCGAACTCGGCGGGACGACCGCGCAGACGGAGTATGACGTGCTCGGCACCGCCACCGCCTCGCTCGACGGCACGCTCAACGTGGCGTTCATCGACGGCTTCGCCCCGCAGCCGGGCGACACGTTCACGCCGATCCTCGGCCAGATCGAGGGCACCTTCGCCCAGTTCGACGGCCTCGTGGCTCCGGAGAACGGCGTCACGCTCTACCCCAGCGTCGGCGACTTCGATCAGGGCTTCCTGCTCACGACCGTGATGGGCGTCCCGACGCTCGGGCCATCGCTCACGCTCGAAACGCCCGTCGTGGAGACCGGCGCTCCGCGCACGCTGACGCTCTCCGGCAGCGGATTCGCGCCCGACGCGACGTTCCGACTTGTCTGCAACGGCTGCGCAGACCCGGTGGGTGCGCCGGAGATTCCGCTCGGCATCCGCAGCATGGGCCCCGACCTCGTCGAGGTCGTCGCCGACCTCAGCGCGGGCGGCCAACTCGGCACCTACGACGTCGTAGCCGAAGACCCCCGCGGCGGACGCGCCACGGGCGGCCCGCTCACCATCGCGCCCGGGCCGCTCACGATCGCGCTCGACGTGACCACGCCAGAGGCTGCCGAGGACGGCCGCGTGCCAGGCGTCGTCACGCTCCGCACCAACTTCGCGCTCGCCACGCCGGTCGTCGTCCCGTTCTCGCTGGGCGGCACCGCAACGCCGTTCGCCGACTACGTCACGAGCACGACCCGCTCCACGGTCACGATCCCGGCTGGCGCGCGCTCCGTCGACCTCCTGATCTTCCCGCGCAACGACGCCAACGCCGACGACGGCGAGACGGTCATCGTCACCCTCCTGCCCGACGCCTCCTACACGCTAGGATCGACCTCGCGCGGCACCGTCACCATCGCCGACGGCTCGCCGTCCGACGCCTTCGACGTGTTCTACGTCACCCCGACCACGGCGGGCAGCGAGGGCACGGCGTTCGTCCGCGCCGTAGGCCAGGGCTTCGCCGAGGGCGCGTCCATCGAACTGCGCAACGGCGGCACCGTGCTCGCGCCGCAGTACGTCGAGACCGGTGCCGATCAGGTAGCGGGGTCGTTCGACCTCACCGGCGCGCCGACAGGCACGTGGGATGTGGTCGTGACGAGCGGCAGCGGGCCGTCCGAAACGCTCGCGGCGGCGTTCACCATCGAAGACGCCGTCGCGCCCGACCTGTGGGTGGACGTGGGCGGCCCGCCTGCGGTGCGGCCGGGGCGGCTGGCGCGCTACAGCGTGAGCGTCACCAACCGCGGCAACGCCGACGCCGTGCTGGTCCCGCTCTACATCTCGCTCCAGAAGGACCCGCGCATCGACGCCGCGCTCGAACCGCTCTTCGACCTCGGCGACCTCAACGCGCCGCCGGGCTTCACCGACTTCGGCTCGTGGGAGGAGTACGAGACCGTGCTCGACACGCTCGACCAGCTGATTTATCCGCTCGTCCTGCCGCTCGTGCCGCCGGGCGAGACGGTCACGCTCGACTTCCTCGCGATCACGCCGCAACTGAGCGCGTGGACGGCCGACCCGATGCTACTCAGCTTCCCGAGCGAAGCCGCCGCCGCACGCCTCGCGCCGGAGTATGCGCAGGCTTTCGCGTCCGCGCTCCAAAGCGGTGGCACGTCGGACACGGTCAACTGCGTCTACGCAATCCTCAGCTCGGCGGCCGACATCGTCCTCGACTTCATCCCCGGCGTCGGGTGCATTCGCAGCGCGGAAGTCTTCCTCGGCAAGATCTTCTTGGACAGCATCAGCGGCGCGATGGCGTCCACGGAGGACCAGCGCCTGGCCTACATGTCGCAGCTGCTGGTATCGATCGGCGGGCTCCTCCTCGATTGCGGGGCCGAATTTATCCCGGCGCTCAAGGCGGGCAAGGCGATCCTCAAGACGATGAAGGTGCTGCTCACGGGCGGTGCCGGCGTCGCGTCGGTCGCAGCCAACTGCGGGCCTGTGATGGACCGCTTCTTCGGCGTCAGTCACGACGCGCGAATCGTAGCGTCCATTGACCCGAACGACAAGCTGGGGCCGTCCGGCGCCGGCGACGCGCGCTATGTGAACGGCCGCGACCCGTTCAATTATCAGATCCGCTTCGAGAACAAGCCCGAGGCGACCGCCCCCGCGCTCGAAGTGATCGTTGTGGACACCCTCGATACGTCGCGCTTCGACCTCGACACGTTCACGATGGGCACGGTCTACTTCGGGGAATGGAGCTACACGCCGCCGCCGGGCCTCTCGGCGTTCACGACGACGCTTGACCTGCGCCCGGCCAACAGCCTGCTCGTGCAGGTCGACGCCGTGCTCGACCGCGCGACCGGCATCGCGACCTGGCGGTTCACGGGCCTCGACCCGGCGACGGGCGCGCTGCCCGAGGACCCCTTCGCGGGCTTCCTGCCGCCCAACAACACGCCGCCTGAGGGCGACGGCGGCGTCTTCTTCCGTGTCGCGACGAAGGACGACCTCCCGTCCGGCAGCGTGGTTACCAACGAGGCGCGCATCTTCTTCGACCTCAACGAGCCCATCGATACGCCGCTGTGGTCGAACACGCTCGACTCGCAGGCCCCGACGAGCACCGTGGAAGACCTCGCCGATGAGCAGACGCGGGCGACGTTCCCCGTCTCGTGGACGGGCGCCGACGACGCGGCGGGCGTGCAGTCCTATACCGTCTTCGTCTCGGTCGACGGCGGGCCGTACGACGTGTGGCTGCGGACTGACGCCGTAGGCGCGTCCTACACCGGCGAGGTCGGCAGCACGTACGCGTTCTTCGCCGTCGCACAGGATCCCGCGGGCAACCGCGAGGCCGCGCCCACCGAGCCGGACGCCGTCACGACGGTCGTCTCCGACGTGTCCGCCGAGGGCGACCCGACGCTGCCCACCGAGTTCGCGCTCGGGGGCAACTATCCCAACCCGTTCAACCCGACCACGACCATCCGCTACGACCTGCCCACAACGGAGCATGTCACGCTGGAGGTCTACGACATCGCCGGTCGCCGCGTGGCCGTCCTCTTCGACGGCGAGCAGGCCCCGGGCTTCCACGAGGTCCGCTGGGACGCGCGGGCGTTCGCGAGCGGCGTCTACCTCTACCGCCTGCAGGCCGGCTCCTTCCGCGCCACCAAGCGCATGGTCCTGATGCGCTGAGGCAACCAGATGATGGAGAGCCAAGCCGCTTCCCACAGCGCTTCGGTCGGCTCCCCCCGCTTGACGCGCCTGAAACGGCGGTCAAGCTGTCCCCCTCACGCGTGAGGGGGACAGTTTTGGTTGACATGGGAGCAGAGCGACTGTCAACCAAAACGGGGGGAGCCGATGCGCTAGCACGCTCTCCCTACCTCGCCTTTCAGGCCCCGCAACCAGGATGACAAGGTTGCAAGGTCAGGGTTAGCTTGACAAGCATCGTCCACGGCCCCCCTCTGATTTTGATTCTAGACTTCATCGCACAGCCCTACGGTTTCCTGGCACCAGGTCTTGGCGCCCTCGTGGTTGCACTGCTGGCTTGGAGGCACCGCAATCACACGGAGACCGGCCGACTACGTCCTCGTAGGCTGCTGCTACTCGGGACGGCTGGGCTGCTACTGATTGGTACGGTTCTAAGCACTGTGCAGATCATAGCAGCGATAGAAGGCACACAAGCGAATGCCGAATCACTGGCGTATGGCGTACGGTTTCTCTTCGGGACAGTGGTTGCGACTATTGCCTCGTTCACGCTCGTCAACAAGTGGGTGCCGCGTCCGCCCGGTCCTCTCTTCCGAACCGAGCGGAGTCAAGTAGTAGCAATCGTGGCTGCCAACATAGCCTTTCTGGCTGGAGGCTTGGCCCTCTGGTATTGGACGCGAGCTACCTGGTTACTAGACGCTCTTGTGTTGGGAATGGCTGGAGGTCTCGCTGGAGGGCTTCATGTCATTACCGACGAACTCGGGAAGAAGGCCAAGGACTAGTCCTTAGAGCCCATACTTCTCGATCCGCCGGTAGAGTGATCTGCGGGTGAGGCCGAGACCGGCGGCGGCGCGGGAGCCCTGGTTGATGTTGGGGTGCCGCCGTGCCCGTACGGTTACAGTCCGTACTTCTCGATTCGACGATACAAGGATTTCCTGGTCAACCCTAGGTCGTCGGCGGCGCGGGAGATGTTGCCACCGTGCTTTGAGAGCGCCTTGCGGATCACCGTGCGCTCGATCTCTTCGAGGTCCAGGCTGTCGAGCGCGAGGCGGTCCTTGCTCAGGTCGGGCGGCGCGGTGAAGTCGAGCACGTCGGGCTTGACGGTGGAGCCGTCGGCAAGGATGACGGCGCGCTCCATCGTGTGCTGGAGTTCGCGGACGTTGCCGGGCCAGCGGTAGCCGCGCAGCTTGTTGCGGGCGCTGGCCGCGATGTCGCGCACGGGCTTGTCGTACTTCTGCGCGTAGAGCTTGAGGAAGTGCTCGGCGAGGAGGTCGATGTCGTCCCCGCGCTCGCGCAGCGGCGGGAGCACGATCTCGACCGTGTTGATGCGGTAGAGGAGGTCCTGCCGGAACGCGCCTTCGCTGACCCGTTCGTAGAGCGGCGCGTTCGTCGCCGAGACGAGGCGCACGTCCACCGCGACGGGCGTGGGCGCCCCGACGCGCGTCACCTCGCGGCGCTGGAGCACGGTGAGCAGCTTCGCCTGCTGTGCCGCGCCGATGTTGCCGATCTCGTCGAGGAAGAGCGTCCCGCCCGAGGCCACCTCGAAGCGGCCTGCACGGTCGGCGTTGGCCCCCGTGAAGGCGCCCTTCGTATAGCCAAACAGTTCGCTCTCGAAGAGGCTCTCCGTGAGCGCGCCGAGGTCGACGGCCACGAAGATCTCGTCGGCACGGCGGGAGCGGCGGTGGATGGCCCGCGCGACGAGTTCCTTGCCCGTCCCGTTCTCGCCGAGGATGAGCACGTTCGCGTCCGTCGCCGCCACCTTGTCGATGGTCGCGAAGACGGCCTGCATGGGGTCGCTCTCGCCGACGATGTCCTGGTAGGGCCGGTCGAGGTCGCGCGTGAGGTGGACCTGCCGGTCGCGCAGCGTGGCGACTTCCGCCTTCGTGCGGCGC
The DNA here is from genome assembly GCA_039821555.1 of Bacteroidota bacterium. Taxonomy (NCBI): domain Bacteria; kingdom Pseudomonadati; phylum Bacteroidota; species Bacteroidota bacterium. The sequence goes on along the minus strand of JBCBNX010000015.1, from coordinate 8,454 downwards.
AGCTGGATGCCGTTCTTGACCGTCGCGACGAGCTTCTCGTTTTGCCAGGGCTTCGTCACGAAGTCGGTCGCGCCGCCCTTCATCGCCTCGACGGCTAGGCTCACGTCGCCGTAGGCCGTGATGAGGATGACGACGGCCTCGGGGTCGAGCTTCTGGACGTGCCCGAGCCAGGTCAGCCCTTCCTTCCCCGAGGAGGCGTCCTTGGTAAAGTTCATGTCGAGCAGCACCACGTCGTAGCGCTCCTCACGGAGCAGCGTCGGCAGCGCATCGGGCCGCGTGGCCGTGTGGATCGTCTCAACGTGCGGCTTAAGGAGCAGCCGGATGGCGGTGAGCACGTCTTCGTTGTCGTCCACGACGAGGACGCTGCCGGTGCGGGCGGTGGGTTCCATGCAGGAGTGAGAGTTCGAGACTGGGCGAGTATGAAGTGGGGCGGCTCCCCCCGCTTGACACGCCTGCGACGGCGGTCAAGCTGTCCCCCTCATGTCTGAGGGGGACAGTTTTGGTTGACATGGGAGCATAGCGACTGTCAACCAAAACGGGGGGAGCGGCCAGGCAATGTGCGCGGTCGCCCGGCGCGGTGTGCGGAAACGCACAGTCTGGCCGGTTCGTTTCGGCGATTTCCGCGCGCTTTGCGGGGTTTGGCACGCTGGCACATCGGTTGACATGGGAAACGGCACGGCGCGAGCACCGCCGCTCGGGTCGAACGAGCCCAGCCCCAGCCCCATGGAAGCCCCAAGCAACCCAACCAGCGTCCTGACGCGGCCCATCCAGAGTGGAAGCTCTGGCGGCGGCGAAGGGATGGACCGCCGCGCGAAGAAGCGCCGCCTTACCCCCAAACGCATTGCGATGGTCGTCGGCGGCCTCGCGCTCCTCGCCCTCGTCGTCTGGGGGCTCTTTTTCCAGGACACCCGCCGTACCCTCAACGTTGAGCGCGACAAGATCACCGTCGCCACCATCGACCGCGGCACGTTCCAGGAGTATGTCTCCGTGACCGGCGCCGCCCAGCCGATCAAGACGGTCTATCTCGACGCCGTCGTCGGTGGGCAGGTCGAGGAGCGCTACGTCGAGGAGGGCGCGATGGTGACGGCCGGCCAGCCGCTGCTGCGCCTCTCGAACGACCAGATGGAGTTGAACATGGCTAACTCCGAGGCCGCGCTCGAAGAGCAGGTCAACAACTTCCGCAACACGCGCCTTGCCCTCGACCAGAACGCGCTGCGGCTGCAGCAGCAGCTCGTTGAGACAAACTACCAGATCACGCGGCTCCAGCGCGAGCACGGCCGTAACGAAGAGCTGTTCGACCGGCAGGCCATCGCGCGGCAGGAGTACGAGCGCATCCGCGACGAACTCGACTACCAGCGCCGGCTGCAGGAGCTCACCCGCGAGAGCTACCGCCAGGACTCGCTGGCGCGGGCCATCCAGCTCGGCCAGATCCAGGAATCGCTGGGCCGCCTGCGCGCCAACCTCGCGCTCGTGCGCCGCAACGCCGAGAACCTCACGGTCCGCGCACCCATCACGGGGCAACTTTCCGCGATGGATGTCGAAATAGGCGAACTCATGAACCAGGGATCCCGCATCGGACAGGTGGACCAACTCGACGGCTACAAAGTGCGCGTGCCCATCGACGAGTTCTGGATCGCGCGGGTCGCGCGCGGCCAGCGCGGCACGGTGGACGTGAGCGGCGAGACGTACACCCTCGACGTGAACCGGGTCTATCCGGAGGTCTCCAACGGCCGCTTCGAGGTGGACATGCTCTTCGTCGGCGAGACGCCGCGCATCCGGCGCGGCCAGAGCCTCCGCATCCGCCTCGAACTCGGCGACTCGGAGGAGGCACTGCTCGTCCCGCGCGGCGGCTTCTACCAGACGACCGGCGGCAACTGGATCTTCGCCGTCTCCGAGGACGGCGGCATCGCCGAGAAGCGCACGATCCGCCTCGGCCGCCAGAACCCGCAGTTCTTCGAGGTCCTCGACGGCCTCCAGCCCGGCGACCGCGTGGTCACCTCTGGCTACGATACCTTCGGCGAAGCCGAGAAGCTCAACTTGGAGTGACGCCGTGCAGTGGTGTCGCGGTGCAGCAGTGGTCACTGCCCTACCGCCTCACCGCAACACAGCCTCACCGCCCCACTCTTCACTGAAACACAGCCCCACCCAACACCATGATTCGCACCCAAGACATGAGCAAAGTCTACACGACCGACGAGGTCGAGACGACGGCGCTCAACTCCATCAGCGTCGAGATCCAGCGTGGCGAGTTCATCGCCATCATGGGGCCGTCCGGCTGCGGCAAGTCGACGCTCCTCAACATCCTCGGCATGCTCGACACGCCGTCAGGCGGGCACTACGTGTTCGACGGCGAGGACGTCTCGGGCTATTCGGAGCGCCAGCGCGCCGAACTGCGCAAGGGCACCCTCGGCTTCGTCTTCCAGAGCTTCAACCTGATCGACGAGCTGACGGTCTTCGAAAACGTCGAGCTGCCGCTGCTCTACCTCGGGCTGGACAGCAAGGAGCGCAAGGAGCGCACCGAGGCCGCGCTCGACCGCGTGGCGATGGCGCACCGGCGCAACCACTTCCCGCAGCAGCTCTCGGGCGGCCAGCAGCAGCGCGTCGCGATTTCGCGCGCCGTCGTCGCCAACCCCAAGCTCATCCTCGCGGACGAGCCCACGGGTAACCTCGACTCGACCAACGGCGACGAGGTGATGAAGCTGCTCAGCGAGATGAACGAGGCGGGCGCGACCATCGTGATGGTGACCCACTCGCCCTCGGACGCGGAGTATGCCCACCGCGTGATCTACCTCTTCGACGGCCAGGTGGTCTCGGAGAACTTCATCCAGAAGGAGTACGCGCTCCCGCGCTAGCGCCTTCCCTGTCTCGGGCGGGGCGGCCCCGGCTGTCGCCCTGCCCCTTCACCTCTACCTTGCCCTGTCATGCGCTTCGCTTCGACGCTTCGTGCTACTGCCCTTCTCTTCGCCCTTCCTCTCTGGCTCGGCAGCGCTCCTGGTCCCGCCCCCGTCGACCCGTCGGCGCTCGTCGGCACGTGGACCGTCGACCTCCGCCCGACGCCCGACGCGCCAGCCTACACCCAGCCCTTCCGGGTAACCGCCGTACACGATGACGGCACCTTTGACGCGCTCTTCTACGGCGCGCCCGTCCAGGTCGCGCGCTACAACGCCGACTGGGACGTGCTCCACGTCGCCTTCGTGACACGCGACAACTCGACGCGCTACCTCCACGCGGCCCGCCTTGTCGACGGGCAGCTCCACGGGACCACCCACGCGGTGGAACGCGGCTTCCTCTCCGTCTGGACGGCGGAGCAGTAGCGCTCCCCTCACACCCTTTGCGCGCTGGCGGTGCGCGGCCTGCCCTGGGGCTCGTGCAGTGCCGCACACCGTCGGTGCGCAGCTTTTTTCGACCGCGTTGCGGTGTCCTTAGTCCCTTGTCATCGGCTGGAGATCAGCTCCACATGTGGCAACAGCCCCGGGCTTCCACCCACGACCGACCCATGACAACGGACCCATGATCAAGAACTACGTTCTCGTCGCCGTCCGCAGCCTGAGCCGCCAGGGCGGCACTACGGCGCTCAACGTCGGCGGCCTCGCGATCGGCCTCGCGGCGTGCTTCCTCCTCGTGCTCTTCGTGCAGCACGAGCTATCGTTCGACCAGCAGCACCCGCTCGCAGACCAGACCTACCGCGTCACCTACGGGGTGACAGAACAAGAGAGTTGGCTCGGGGACGACCCCGAGACGCGCTCGGCCAACATCGCCGCGGGGGTCAAGACGCTCCTCATGGACGCGATGCCCGCTGACATCGCCGACTACATCCGGCTCGACTTCCGGTCGCCCTACCTCACCGTGGACGGCCAGAGCCGCAGCGTCAACGGCTTTGCGACGGCCGACGCCGCAATCCTCACCACGTTCGACCTCCCGCTCATCCACGGCGACCCCGCCACGGCGCTGGACGACCCGCAGAGCGTGCTCCTCACCGAGACGGCCGCCGCGTCCTGGTTTGGCGACGAGAACCCGGTTGGGCGGACGATCCGCTACGACGACCAGGCCGACCTGACGGTGACAGGCGTGCTGCGCGACCTGCCCACCAACCAGCACCTCCGCTTCGACTACCTCGTCCCGATCACCTTCGTGCTGTTCCGGCCCGACATGATGGACGACCTCACGAACTGGAACTACCAGTCGTACGTCGTGCTCGCCGAGGGCGTGACCGAGGCCGACGCCGAAGCCCGCATGCAGGTCGTGTTCGATGAGCAGTTCACCTACGACGGGGAAGAGGACAGCGGCTACCTCGCCGACCTCGAGCCGGTCACCTCGATTCACTTCGAGACGAAGACCTACGGCCGCGCGCCCGTCCGCGACCAGCGCTACGTGTGGGCGTTCTCGATCATCGCGGGGCTGATTCTGCTCATCGCGTGCATCAACTTCATGAACCTTGCCACGGCGCGCGCCACGAAGCGCGCCAAGGAAGTCGGCGTGCGCAAGTCGATTGGGGCCGGACGCGGGCAGCTCATCGGCCAGTTCCTCGGCGAGTCCATCGTGCAGAGCGCGCTCGCGCTCGCGCTCGCGCTGGTGCTCGCGAGCATCGCGCGCCCGCACTTCGCCAACCTCGTCGGCGGCGACATCGACCTCACGTTTTCGCCGAACATCGTGGCGCTCCTCGTGGGCATCGGGCTCCTGACGGGCATCCTCGCGGGCAGCTACCCCGCGTTCTACCTCTCGGCGTTCCGCCCGGCGCGCGTGCTCAAGGGCGAAGTCGCCCGGGGGCGCTCGGCGACGGCGCTGCGCAAGTCGCTCATCGTGGCCCAGTTCGCCGTGACGGTGTTCCTCCTCGTCGCGACGGGGACGGTGTGGATGCAGCTCGACTACCTCCAGAACCAGTCGCTCGGGTTCGACCAGGAACAGGTCGTCTTCGCGTCGGGCGCCCAGACCGTGTGGACGCAATACGAGGCGTTCGAGCAGGCCATCCTCGCCGACCAACGGGTGCAGACGATGACGCGCGCCGGAGGGCTGCCGGGGCGCGTAGGCACCTCGCGCGGCTACCGCTGGCAGGGCTCGACCCCGGACGAACTCGTCGGCGACGCGATGTCGACCATCTTCGGCGACCCGACCTACCTGGAGACGTTCGGCCTCACACTCACCGACGGCCGCGACTTCTCCGCAGACATTGCCTCGGACGAGACGGACGCCTACATCCTCAACGAGGCCGCGGCGCGCGTCATGGGCTATGACCTAGACGCGGGCGAATCGCCCGTCGGGACGATGTTCCGCGCCTGGGACCGCGAGCCGGGCACCGTCGTGGGCGTTGTGGAGGACTTCCACTACGCCTCGCTGCACCACGCCATCGAGCCGGTCGTGATCAACCTGTCGCCGGACTGGTACCAGGCCATTGCCTTCCGCCTCGCTCCGGGCGATGTCACTGGGGCGATGGACCACCTCGCCGACACCTGGGCCGCGTTCGCCCCCGGCTATGAGTTCGACTACGTCTTCCTCGACGACGACTTCGGGCGGCACTACGCCGACGAGGCCCGGCTCGGGACACTCTTCGCCGTGTTTGCGGGGCTGGCCATCTTCGTGGCATGCCTGGGACTGCTCGGGCTGTCGGCCTATGCATCGGCGCAGCGGACGAAGGAGATCGGCGTACGCAAGGTGCTCGGCGCGAGCGTGCCCGGCCTAGTGGCGCTCCTCAGCCGCGACTTCGTGGTACTCGTCGCCGTCGCGTTCGCCGTTGCTGCCCCCGTCGCGTGGTGGCTCATGCAGCGCTGGCTCGCCGAGTTCGCCTACCGCATCGAGTTGGGCCCGCTGGTCTTTCTGGGGGCCGGAGCCGCCGCGCTCACGCTCGCGCTCGTCACCGTCGCGACGCAGGCCTACCGCACCGCCGCCGCCGACCCAATCAAGGCGCTGCGGTACGAGTGAGCGCAGGACCGCTGCGTTACGCGCTGAAAAATGGTGTGATTACGTGAGACGGCGTATGGGGCCTCACTCCTATGTTGCCAGGTAGTTAGCGGGGCACATCGGTGCCTCGTCCTACTCACCCAACCTCATGAGGCAACACGATGGCACAATCCTGGGATTATGAATGGTTCTACTTCGGCGATATGGCCGCACTCTTTGGCAAAGGTGTTCCTTGCCCTCCAGGTTCTGTAGCATTACGTACCAAGCCTCACAATAAGTTTATTCAATACATAACAAAGCCTTCAGGCAAAGGACAAGCTCTCAAGAACAAAGCCGAGATTGCCGATGTCGCCAACAAGGTAAAGAACGCCCTGTACAAGGACTCTGATGTTCTCATAAAGCTAATTGTTCGCGCCACTGAGGAGCTTGACAGGAAGAAACCTAAAAAGAGGCACAAGTGGGATAAAGAATGGAGCCTAAAAATTTGCACCTACAAAGAGTCAGGACACGGGAAGCCATTTGCAAGGGGCGAGTCTTTTGTCTCAAAAGACACCCTTTTTGTTCCAGAAGGGCTCTCCCATAAGCTAAGAGGACCCGGTTTATCCAAACTCAGCGATAGGCTTGACCTAACGACATCATCTCGTGTTCCCGATGGCGCTATTCCTATCGACACTCTTCTTACATCTGTAGACCATATTGTCGTATATAATGTAGGTAATAAAAGAAAGGCTTTTCTAGAAGCGACCACATCAGATGCCCTAAAAGCCCTGATTGAAACCTATGCGAAAGACAATCTCGGCATATCAGACTTCAAGCTTCCAAGGAAGCTTTGCATAGTCCCAAACAAGGGCAAAGGGTCGAATTGGACACACCTATCGTACGACAGCAAAGCGACAGGAGACGAATGCGTTTATACGTTGAATGTCGGGACCATTCCTTCCAAAGCTTCGTCGCCTCAGGGTACTGTCTCCGCTCAGGGCATAGTCAAACCAATGATGACCTGCTATCCTGAGGGCGGCTTCGATACTGACTAATTCGACCCAAGGTCAGACAAGCCACACACCGCTTGAAGGGGGCAAATCGCATTTACCTCGCGCGCGTGCAGGCCGCAGCAGCCATTGCTGTCGGCCTGCTGGTGCTTGGAGCCTCGGCGACCCAGGGACAGCCTAGGGAGCCACTCATCTTCGAGCACTTTGCCCTTGATGCCGGGCTGGACGACTACATCGTCTACAGCGCGGCTCGTGACGCACGGGGTTTCCTATGGGTCGGCACGCAGAAGGGCCTCAACCGCTTTGACGGGGCGCGCTTCCACTCGTTTTCCCTCTCCGTAGAGGGAGAACCTCGTGCCATGACAGCCCGCGAGGTTGTGCTAGATACAGCAGTACTAGGCGGGGTGTGGGTGGCTACGGCAAGCCAGGGGCTGCGGCGCTATGCGCCGGACACGCGCCAACTCAGTCCGTACACGCATGCCTCACATGGCCTCGCGTCGGATACCGTGACGGCACTGCTTTCCGATGCCTCCGGCACGCTCTGGGTCGGGACGCGCAGCGCTGGCCTGAGTCGGCTTCGGCCCGATGCGAATCGCTTCGACTCAGTATCGGCTGCCTTGCCTGCCCGTCACGTTACTGCTCTCGCGCTCGGTAGTGCATGGCCCGACCTCCTTTGGGTGGGAACCAACCAAGGGCTAGCCTTGCTTGACGCTCGCACGGGCGAAACGGTAGCCCTGAGCGAAGACCGCTCCTCTCTCGTCTATCGCACAGCGATTTCTGCCATCACTGAGGTTGCCGGACAGATCTGGATTGCCACTCGCAACGGAACCCTCTTCAGCGCTGATCCAGAGACGGGACGCCTTCGACAGTTTGAGCACCCTGACATCGACGGTCGTAGGGGCGCGATCTCCTCGCTGTCCGCGTCCTCGCTCTGGCCCCATGTCCTCTGGGCAGGTACCCGACGGGGTGGCGTGATTGCGCTCGACACCAAAACTGGCGATGTGAGCACGTACAGCAGCACGCTCACCCACAACGACGTTCTCGCTGTCCACGAGGATGGAGAGGGCTTGTTGTGGGTGGGAACGGTGCTGGGCTTAAACAAGGCGCGGCTTGTGCCTCCGCGCTTCGCTCCAGACCCAAGCGATGCGATGCTGAGAGAGCGTGCCCCTGCCGTGCTTACGCTTCACGAGCCTACATCGAACCCGGACGTGATCCTGTTGAGTCTTGCTCGCGACGGACTGCATGTCTACGACCGTGTCACCCAGCGCCGCCGCTCTGCCGACATTGAAGGACTCCCCAACCTAATCTTTACTCTGCACGAGGACGGACGCGGGCACCTGTGGATCGGCGGACGCAGCACCTCGCTCTACCGTTGGGACCGGACAACCAACCAACTCGATGCTTTTTCTCTTACGGAGGGTCGTCCGACTGACATTCGCCACATCTACGAGTCACCCCGTCATCCAGGCACCCTCTGGATCGCAACGAGCCGACTAGGCCGCGTTGACATTTAGGCGAGTAGCAACAGCGTCGATACCACGTGCACGAACGCCAGGTAGTTGCGGCCCGT
>JBCBNX010000014.1:88899-93073 GCA_039821555.1 Bacteroidota bacterium | reverse complement strand
TCGACGACGAGGTCGTTGAAGTCGTAGTCGCCCTGTCCGGGCCAGAGGTCCTCGTAGGCGAGGGTGCCGAACTGGTCCTTGGCGGGGCCATACTCGTAGGTGGCGACGGTGGGGTCGTTGGGGGCGTCGTCCTGGGTGTCGGGGACGCCGTCGCCGTCGGCGTCCGGCGGCGCCGAGCCGTAGCGCACTACGTCCGTCGGGTCGATCGCGCTGACGGGGTTCGCCGTCACGTAGAACACGACATCGTTGAAGTCCTGGTCGCCCGAGGTGAGCGGCTGGTCGTCGAAGCCGAGCACGTAGCGGCCGTAGTCCGTGAAGTTGAGGAAGACGTTGTGCTGCTCGCCAGCCGGGTTGAAGGCCGGGTTCGAGTAGTAGCGCTGGCGCGTCTCGCTCACGGCACGGGCGTTCGAGTCCCAGCCATCCTGGACGATGAACCAGCCAATCGCCATGCCCGCGTCGAAGCGGCCGAGGTACATCTTGTCGCCGCTCAGCAGCTTGCCGCCCTTCCGGTTGTAGGAGGCGTTGGGGAAGACGACGAGGTGCTCCGTGAGGTCGGCAACGGAGGCGGGCGGGTTGGCCGGGTCGTAGACATAGTAGCCGAACGCGTTCTTGTAGCCGGCGCCCTCGTGGACGAACGTCACCCACACATCGGCCTCGGCAGTGAGGTGCACGTCGAGTTGGTTGCCCTCGGCGACGAACTCCGGGTTGCGGGTCATCACCGACTTCTTCTCAGGAAGTGCGGCGTTGAGGTCGCGGAGGAAGTCCTGCGACATCACGTCGCGTGGGGCGATCAGATCGATCGGCTTGCCGCTGTTGTCGTACGCGCTGATGTAGGTGAAGGCCGACGACGCAGCCGAGGCAAAGTCGAGCGACGGCGCGACCTCGGTGTCGCCGCCGAACTGCGCCACGACGCGGTCGCCGTCGAGCGAGACGGTCTGCTCGCTCGGCAGGCCGAGATATTTGGTGCGGAGCGTGAGTTCGGTCGCGGTGGCCGACGCCACGAAGTCGCCGACGAGGCGCCCTTGAGCGTCGGTCAGGGCCGAGCCGAGCAGCTTGTCGCCGTCGTAGACATCGAAGCGGACGCCTTCGAGCGGGGCGTCGCTGTTGGTGAGCGCGCGCACATCGGCGCGGACGGTGCGCGTGGTGGCGTAGTCAAAGTCGGGCGCGACGGTCATCACGTCGGGGTCGCCCGCGACGGGATCAATGGGCGCGCTTGAGTCGACGGTATCGCAGCCGACAAAGACGGCTCCGGCGCCTAGGAGCGTGAGGCTCCAGGCACGCAGGCGATGGACGGTCGAGAAGAAAGACATGGGGTGCGGGTGGAATCGGTGTGGAAGCCGCGAGGCGGTTCAGGATTGTGGTGTGGGCGGTTCTGTAGCAAGGAATCCGCCCAGGTGGCTGTGCCAAAGATTTTCGCCGCTAGGGTACCCCTCCCGGTCATCGCCCCACAGAGCCCGGAAAGGGCGATTTCGCAGAATGGTGCATCATTATCCGTCCTTGTATCGTCTTTATTCGCGTCGATTGGAACGGCCGCGCACCGTCGGTGGGACGAGCGCCGACGCCTATCGACCTGGGGCTCAGGGGCTCGTGTTACGAGATGGCGCTCCGTAGGTAGATGGTGCCTCACATACGGAGAACATATAGGTCCCAGAACCCGCCATTTGCGCTTGTCCTGGAGTTCAGGCACCACGGCATCGCCATTCTCCGCCCTCCCTTCCTGATTCGCCCTGTCGTCACCCATCGGCACTCTATCACGCCCAGACCTCTCACCACGCCGGGCGCACAGCGCTACAGCAAACAGAGCGCGGCGGCCACGGCCGTGAAGCCATGACCGCCGCGTGCGGAGTCTGAGACGGAAGTGTAGGCGTCAGCGCGCGAGGGTCAGGCGCCGAAACTCTTCGAACCGCTCGCCCTGGATCCGGACGAGGTAGAGGCCCGGCGGTAGGCCTGCCCCTTCGAGGCGAGCGCGCCCGACCGTGTTGCTCGATAGCGTACCGTCGAAGAGCGTCGCCACGCGGCGGCCGAGCACGTCGAAGACCTCCACGCGCACGTCTTGGCCTTGGGCTACGGCGAACTCGATCTCGGCGCGGTCGCGGAACGGGTTCGGGAAGGCCGAGACTCGGAACTGTTCGTCGAGGCGAACTTGCGCTTCGACCTCCGGCGAGTATTCGAAGGTGCCGTCGAAGTCGACTTGGCGGAGACGGAACTGGTAGGTGCCGGGCGCGAGGCCGTCGAGGCGGAAGCTGTAGCGCTGCGACTCGGCCGTCGTCCCGGCGCCGCGCACGAAGCCCGCAGTCTCGAAGGCCGCCGTGCCGCTAGCCGGGTCTACCATCTCCACGTAGAAGCCCGCGTTCACGGTCTCAGAGGATGTCGCCCAGTCGAGTTGGACGGCCTCGCCGATGCTGGTGGCGCGGAAGCTGGTCAGCTCCACCGGCAGCGCGGTCGCGTCGCTGATCTCGACGTTGCGGATCTCGTGGAAGCTCCGAGCGGCCCCTGTGGATGAGCCAAAGCCAAGCTTGAGCGTGGCGGGAGGCGGCGTGTCGAGTTGGATCGGAGCGATTACTTCCGTGAGGGGTGCCCCCTGACCGAACTGCACGTTCACGGTGATAGCGAAGCCGGTACCGCTCGGGATGATGGCGATCTGAGCACGACGGTACTCGTCGTTCGTCTGGTCAGGGCGGGTGCTCTGCCGGAAGGAGAGCAGGTCCGTGAGCGTACCTGTCGTGGCGACGAACGGGTAGTCGTTGGTGGCGTCGGCGTCGCTGGTGTTGGCGGCACCGCGCACGGTGAGCGAGTTGACGGTCCGGCCCGGCCCACCGTTCTTGCAGCGGTCGCCTGGGTTGGCGAAGTTGCCGAACTCGTCGAAGCCGATGCCAACGTAGGCGCCGGCTAGCCCTGGACGCTCATCGCCCGGTGCAGAGCAGCCGTTGGCATAGCCCAGCGAGCCGCCCCACTCGCCGATGTCGAAGTCGCTCGCCGACAGCGCGCCGTCGAAGAGGAACAGTGTGAAGCCGTCGCCGGGGAACGTGTCGCCCCAAATGGCAAACTGGATATCTACCACGACGCCGTCCGTGGACGGGAAAGCCGTGTCTAGGAAGGCATAGCCACGGCGAAATTCCGCATTATCGGTGAGTCGCAGCCAACCCTGGCCAACCGGGTCTTCATCGCCACCAGTGAGTTTAGCATCACGTGCGAGCACCCACCCGTTGGCGGTGGCACCGGTGAAGGATTCGGTGATAGCAAACTGCGCCTGAGCGTGCGGGCTGAGCACGAGGAGCGCGAGCAGGAGTAGGGTGAAGCGAGGCATGAGGGTGGAGGTGGTTGGGATCGCCGGGGCGTGATACCCACGGCCAAGTCGTCTAGGCTGCCGATCCAGCCAGCGAGCGCTGGGTCCGGCGGATGCGGCGGAGGAGGTTGTCCAGCCGCGCGCGCAGTTCTTCGGGGTTGAAGGGCTTCACGACGAAGTCGTCGGCGCCGAGGCGCAGGCAGCGCACCCGGTCGGCACTCTGCTCGCTGCCGGAGAGCATCACGACCGGCACAACGTCGTAGGCTACCTGGCTGCGCAGCTCCTCGACGACCTCGAAGCCGTCGATGCCGGGCATCTGGAGGTCGCACACGATGGCGTCGGCGGTGTGGTCCGCGAGCCAGGCTAGCGCCTCCTCGCCCGTTTCCTGGACCACGACTTCGTAGGTGTCGGCGAAGTAGAGCGCCAGGAAACGCTGCATCGCGATGTCGTCTTCGATGACCAGAAGAGTGGGAAGCATGGGGATGGGGGGTGTGGTAGTAGGGTGGCTGCCCTCTATGCAAAGCGCAGACCGACCCGGCTATTTCGCGGTCGTCCCCCTGCTTCGGCGCCTCCTGCTCGCCTTGCCGACATAGCCCACCAGGCGCTCTGAGGGGCGACATCGTTCGATTGTGCAACGGCGGCGGCGCTTGAAACGCGTCGATTGTGATGCCGCGGTTCCAATTCTCCCGCAGTGTACCCGTCCGGACTCTGGACCTGGCTCGACCACCTGGCCCGGCTACCTGGCACGAAACTGCCCGATGTCTGGGTAATATTCGCCTCGTCTGCGGGGAGTCGTCACGCCGTGTCCGGTTGCACGCCCAGCAGGGGGCGCCGCGCCAAGACCACGTCGAGGCGCTAGCACATCTCAGGCGCTGGCATGTCTCAAGC